>DAIUFO010000030.1:0-18036 GCA_036844545.1 Chloroflexota bacterium | reverse complement strand
AAGCCAAGGCGCCCGCCGCAGAAGCCAAGGCGCCCGCCGCAGAAGCCAAGGCGCCCGCCGCAGAAGCCAAGGCGCCTGCCGCCAAGGCCAAGGCGCCCGTCGTGGAAGCGAAGGCGCCAACCGCTGCCGCCAAGGCCAAAGCAGCGAAAGCCGCGGCAGCGGAGGCGGAGGCCGCTGCCGCCACGGAGGCAACCAACGCCGAGGACGAGGGAGCGGAAGCCGCTGCCGAGGCGGACTCTGCCGGCGCCAAAGCGCCGAAGACGCCCAAGGCTTAGGCAGGCTACAATCTCGGGCAACTTAGGACAAATGTTCAGGAGAGTGCAATGGCCCGGAGCTTGAACAAGTGCATGATCATTGGCAATCTCGGTCGCGATCCAGAGATGCGTTACACGCCCCAGGGAACCGCGGTCACGAGCTTCAGCGTGGCCGTGTCCCGCAACGTCGGCTCGCGAGACGGTGGCGAGCAGCAAGAAGAGACCGACTGGTTCCGCGTCTCCGCCTGGGACAAGCTGGCGGAGATCTGCAATCAGTACCTGACCAAGGGCCAGCGCGTGTACATCGAAGGCCGCGTCTCGATGCGCATGTGGGATGGGAACGACGGCCAAAAGCATGGCAGCCTCGAACTTAGAGCCAGCGACATGATGATGCTCAGCGCGAAAGGCGAAATGGTTGGCGCCGGCGCCGGTCCCGGCCGGGACGAAGCGTTCGGCGGAAGCGATAGCGGCGGCAGCAGCAGCGGCGGCGGCGACATGGAGCCGGACGACATTCCTTTTTAGAGAGAAGATATGGAACGACGAATGTCGCGCTCCCGAACGGAGCGCAAGGAATACGCACAGAAGTACGTACGCCGCAAGGTTTGCCACTTCTGCGCCGACCACATCCTGTACATCGACTTCAAGGACGTGGCGCGGCTGCGCCGCTTCGTGTCCGAACGAGGCAAGATCGAGTCGCGCCGCAAGACCGGCACCTGTTCCAAGCACCAGCGTTCGCTGACGACGGCGATCAAGCGCGCCCGGCACATTGCGCTGCTGCCCTTCACCGCGGAGCAGGCCCGCTCCTAGTTGCGGAGGCCGAGCCAAACCGACGGGCGCGGCAGCAGGCAGACCGCCCCTCGCCAGAGCACTCGCACCACGGCAGTGGGCCCTGGCGATCGGCGGGACGGCCAGCCGCTCATCTTCGGCTGGGGCAGCCATCTCACCCGCGCCCAGAAGCAGCAGTATCGCGGGCGCTTCGTGCTCGCGGGCGGCATATTCATCTTTGCCCTGATCGCACTGGTGATTGGCGCGGGCGCGGTGCAGCAGCTTGTGTTGAAGCCGCGCACGGCGGTGGCAAGTGTGAACGGCAACGGCATCCAACGGCAGTGGTACGACAAGAACCTGGCTTACACGCAGTTCGTGCTGCAGCACCAGACCCAGGATATTCAAAGCCAATACCAGGCGATCGTTGCCAACCAGCAGGGCAATGCGCGGGCGACCGCCACGGCCAACCCACAGCCCCCCGGCAGTCCCACGGCTTTCACTAGCGGGACGCCGGAAGCCGGCGGGACGCCCGCGCCGAGCGGCACGGCGGGGCCGACGCTTACGCCGTCACCCACTTTCAACCCGGAGGAATCTGCCACTGTGGCGGCGCTCAGCAGCCAGTTCACAACCGACCAAGCACAGCTCAACGCCGCCCAGCAGCTGACCATCGAAAACTTGATCGACGACGATCTGATGCGCCAGAACGCGGGCAAGCTGGGCATCTCGGTCAGCTCCGACGAAGTGTCGGCCCAGGCCAAGAAGACCGCCGACCAGATCGGCGGCGACCCTGCCCTGAAGCAACTGCTCAGCACAGCGCACCTGTCGCAGGACGACTTCAACCATATCCAGTACGACATCGTCCAGCGGGACAAGTTCCAGGCCTACTTCGCCGATCATCCGGGCGCGGCGCCGGCGCCTTCCCCAACCCCCGTCCCGTCGCCTACAGCGACTGTCGAGGCCGTGGCCGGCCCGCAGCCGCCGACACCAACAGCGGTGCCGACCCCCGTGCCCACCCCTGGCGCCGACAGCCTCGACCGCTGGCTGGAGGAGCAGCGGACGAGCGCCAAGATCACCCGCTCATCCTTCCCGTTGCCTCCGGCCTAGCGGTGCAGCGCCTGGCCCTGCTGTTCCAGCGACTCGATCGACTGTTCGCGGCGCTCGTCGGCGTGGCCGCGATCCTGGACCTGGCTACCTGGCTGTACATCGCCGTGCGCCAGAGTGTGCTGCCGGATGCGCTGCCCATCCACTACAACGCCGCCGGCCAGGTGGACCGCATCGGACTGCGCGGCCAGCTGTTCATCCTGCCCGCCATCGGCGTGTTGACGTTGGTGTCCAACGGCGGCCTGGCGTATGCCATCAGCCGCCGGGAGCTGCCGCTCGGTTACCTGCTGCTGGCTGTCAGCGTTCTGGTGCAGTTGCTCCTCATTGGAGCAGCCATCCAGCTGGTGCACTAGCGCTCTTGACGTCCATCGGTATCAACGCCCAGATCGTGACATTCAACGCCGGCTACCGGCAGGCGGGCGTGTCACGGTTCACCGAACAGATGGTGCGCGCCCTCCAGGAGCGTGACACAAGCGCCCACTATTCCGTTTTCCTGAACGAGACCGCTCGGGGAGGCTTCAGCGATTCACCTAACATGCGCTTCCGGTACACGCGGCTGCCCGCGGTCAGGCCAGCCGTGCGGATCCTGTGGGAGCAGGTCTTCCTGCCGGGGCACGCTGCCGGCTTGGACCTCCTGCACTGCCCGGTGAACGTGCTGCCCTTGCTCAGCACCTGTCCGGCGGTCCTGACCATCCACGATCTCACCTTCCTGCGCTATCCCGAGCGCTTTCGGCCGGAGCGGCAGAAGTACCTGGCCACGCTCACCAAGCTCAGCGCCAAAAAAGCGCGCCGGATTATGACCGATTCAGCCAACACCAAACAGGACGTGGCAGAGCTGCTGCGCGTCCCGCCAGAGCGCATCGACGTCGTGTATCCGGGTTTGGACGAGGCATTTCATCCATCGAGCCCGGAGGAGCTGGCGGAGTTCCGCCGCCGCAAGGGTTTGCCCGACGAGTTCATCCTCTACGTCGGCACGCTGGAGCCACGCAAGAATGTGGCAGCGTTGGTACGGGCCTACAGCCTGCTGCACGCTCGAGGCTTGCGGCGCTGGCCACTCGTCATTGCCGGTGGTCGGGGCTGGATGTTCGACGACATTTTTGCCGAGGTCGAGCGCAACGATCTCGTGAGCGATGTGCTGTTTCCCGGGTACGTGCCCCCAGAGGAGCTGGCGCAGTGGTACGGCGCCGCCGCGGTATTTGTGTACCCTTCTGTCTATGAGGGCTTCGGGCTGCCGGCGCTGGAAGCCATGGCCTGCGGCACGCCCGTCATTGTTTCTAATGCATCCTCTTTGCCTGAGGTCGTCGGCGATGCCGGCGCCCAAGTCGACCCGCACGATACGGCCCAGCTGGCCGAGACGCTAGCGGAGATCCTGCAATCGAGCCGCCGAAGAGAGCAGATGGCCGCCGCGGGGCTGCGGCGAGCAGCCTCTTTTACATGGGACAAGGCGGCCGAGCAAATCATGCGGGTCTACCGCCAGGCGAGCCGCTGAGCGTGGCCCAATCGGCTCTGGCGCTCGATCGCGGCGCGGCTCCGGAGGTCAGCCCGGCGCTGCGGCTCAGCCGAGGCTGGGCTTCTCCGCTGGCGAGCTGGGCCTTCGACCTGGTTGTGCTGAACGCGGCCTTTGTGCTGGCCTACTGGATCCGTTACCCGCTGGGCTTTCCCAGCCGCGTCTCGACCTTTGATTACCGGCCACTCGAAGCCTTCTTCCCGGTAGAGCTGTCGCTCACGCTGATCATGGCCGTCATCCTGCCTTACACCGGCCTGTACCGGCGGACTCGGGGCGTGGCCTGGATGACTAAGGCCCAAAGCATCTTCAACGGCACTACCGTGTCGGTGGGTCTGTTGATCGTCCTCAGTTACCTGTCGCGACTCTATGCCGAGTCGCGCGGCGTGTACCTCATCGCCTGGGGCCTCATCATCCTGCTGCTGTCGCTGGACAAAGCCGCCCTGGCCAGCCTGCGGTCGTGGCTGCACCGCCGCGGCGTGGGCGTGGAGACGCTGATCGTGGTCGGTGGCAGCGACATGGCCAAGATGATGATGCAGCATGTCGCCGCCTCGCCCGGCCTCGGCTACCGCCTGCTTGGCTTCCTCGACGACTTCACCTACCCGGACGGCCGTTTTGGCCGCTTCTCGCACCTCGGCCGGATCGACCAGCTGGCCAGCGTCGTCGAGAGCTGCGACGTCAGCGAAGTCATCATCGCGCTGCCCACCGATGCCCACCAGAAGGTGTGGGACATCGTCAATCGCTGCCAGGAGCACAACGTCCGCTACAAAGTCGTGCCGGACCTGTTCGAGATGAGCCTGTCGCGCGTGGACGTGGACGAGATCGCCGGCATCCCGCTGATCGGCTTCCGCGAGAGCACCATCGCCGGCCCGAACCTGGTCCTAAAGCGCGCGCTGGACCTGTCGGTCGGCGCGCTGATGCTGCTCGTGTCGCTGCCGCTGTGGCTGATCATTCCACTGCTGATCAAGCTGGACTCGCCGGGCCCGGTGCTGTACCGCCAGACCCGGGTTGGCCGGGATGGCAAGCACTTCACCTTCTTCAAGTTCCGCTCCATGCGGCAGGGGGCGGAAGACGAGTGGCAGCGCCTGCGCGCGCTCAATGAGACCGAAGGGCCCATTCTCAAGATCCGAAAGGACCCGCGGCTGACTCGGGTAGGCAAGTTCCTGCGGCGGATGAGCATCGACGAGCTGCCACAACTCCTGAACGTGCTGCGTGGCGAGATGAGCCTGGTGGGACCTCGGCCGCCCCTGCCCGCCGAGGTGCTGCAGTACGAGCCCTGGCAGCACAAGCGGCTGTCCATCGCCGGCGGCATGACTGGCTTGTGGCAGGTCAGCGGCCGCAGCCATCTCAACTTCGAAGAGATGGTCATGATGGACCTGTACTACATCGAAAACTGGTCCCTCGGCCTGGACGTGGAGATCCTGCTGCGAACTCTGCCCGCCATCCTCACCGGCGCTGGCTCGTTCTAACCTGAAAGTCGCCCTGGTTCACGACTACCTGAACCAGAAGGGCGGCGGCGCCGAGCGCGTGCTGACCTCACTGTTCGAACTGTTTCCTCAGGCGCACGTGTACACGTCCATCTGGCAGCCCTCCAACATGCCGGCGGCCATCAACGCCATGCCGATCCAAGCCTCGTTCATGCAACGCCTACCGGGCATCTTCAGCCATCATCGCTGGTTCTTTCCGCTCTATCCGTTGGCCTTCCAGTCGTTCGACGTGAGCGGCTACGACCTCGTCATCACCAACACGCAGGGTTTCGCCAACGGCGTTCGCAGCGGCCGAGCCACGACCATCTGCTATTGCCTCACGCCTATGCGCTGGGCCTGGAACACCGACGAGTACATCACGCGCGAGGGCGCAGGCCGCGCGGTGCAACTGGGCCTGCGGCCGCTGATGCACGCCGTCCGGACGTGGGACCGTTGGGCCGCCGGCCATGTGCAGCACTTCATCGGCATCTCGCGCGTCGTCGCCGAGCGCATTCGCCGCGCTTACGGCCGCGAGGCCGCGGTGATCTATCCGCCGGTCGAGGTCCGCAAGCATACGGTCGCCCGCAAGGTCGAGGACTACTTCCTGGTCGTCTCACGTTTGGCGCCCTACAAACGGATCGACCTGGCAGTGCGGGCCTGCACGCGCCTGGGCTTGCGGCTGAAGATCGTCGGCGCCGGCCGCGACGTCGAGCGCCTCAAAGCTATGGCTGGGCCAACCATCGAGTTCCTCGGCTTCGAGCCGGACGATGACGTGGTGCGGCGCTACTACGCCCGCTGCAAGGCCTTCCTGTTCCCGGGCGAAGAGGACTTCGGCATTTCGCCGCTGGAGGCGCAAGCCTCGGGCCGGCCGGCTATCGCCTACGCCGCCGGCGGCGCGCTGGACACGATCCTGCCCGGCGTCACCGGCGAGCTGTTCGCGGCGCAGACCGTGGACTCTCTGGCCGACGTGCTGGGCAACTTTGACCCATCGCGTTACGATCCCCAGCGAATTCGGGAGCACGCGCTGCGGTTTGACAGCGGTGTCTTCAAGCAGCACATGAAGGAGTTCGTCGAAAGGGTGGCCAATGGAGCTTAGGGCCTTCTGGAACATTCTCCTACGCTGGCGTTGGGTGGTGCTGGCGGTCAGCGGGGCCGCGCTCATCGCCAGCGGCATCCTGGCCGTCGTCCAGCCGCCGGGCTACAAGGCGCAAACAGTGCTGGCCTTCTCCGCCCCGCCCAGCCAGGCCAATATCAGCTTGCCTGGCCTGGACGAGCAGAACCGCGGCCTGTTCGCCGAGCAGGCGGTGGACGACTTCACCAAGATCGTGCCCACGTTTGGCTTTGCCCAGGGCGTGGTCAAGCACCTCAGCACACCCACCGACCCGCGCACCGTCGAGCACGCTTGGACGGTCAAGAAGCAAGCCCATCACTTGCTCAGCATCGAGGCGGCGGCGCCGACCGAGGAGGGCGCGGTGGCCCTGGCGAAGGCCGCCGCCGACGAGATCACCCAGAACGGCCAGACCTATTACAAGGCCCTCAACAGCCAGGACCTGGCGGTGGCTGTGCCCGATCCGGCCCACAGCGAGGGCCTCTCGGGCCGCATCCTCGACTACTTGTTCATCGCCTCGCGCATCGTGAGCGGTGTCATCGTCGGCGTGGGCCTGGCCTTCCTGCTGAACTATCTCGACGACCGCATCAACAGCTCCGAGGACGCCGAATTGCTGGGCTTCCGCGTGCTCGGCTCTATCCCCCATGGGAAACTGACCGCCTCCTCGACGCCAGAGGCCCCTGTTAGGATTACCGCCGTTGGAACTTAAGCGCTACGCCGCCCTCCTTCAGCGGAGCTGGTGGATCGTAGCCCTGGTTGTGCTCGCGGCGATGGCTTCGGCCTATGCTGTCAGCAAGGCCACCAGGCCGGTGTTCCGGGCCACCACCACGCTTGGCGCCGGCGCCAGCGTCGGCGCCAGCGGCAACGCCAGCCAGTACATCGCATTGACCACGGGCGGCTTGCTCAACCAGTACGCCCGGACGCTGACCACGCGCACGCTCGCCCAGCAGGTCAGCGAGCAGCTCAAGCTCGATATCCCAGCCGAAAAGCTCCAAGCCGAGATCAAAGCTGTCCCGACCACCCAGGACCTGACCATCCGTGTCGACGTTGAGGACCACGATCCCACCACCGCCCGCTTGGTCGCCAACAAGCTGGCAGCGCTGTTCGTCAAGCAGAAGCAGGAAGAGGCCAACAAGGGCGCCGCCGTGCTGGGCAGCCAGCACGACACGGTGCTCGTGTCGGTCCTCGATCCAGCCATCACGCCCCGAGCGCCGATCAAGCCCCAGACCAAGGTGAATGTGGCCGCGGCCGGCATCCTCGGGCTCATCCTTGGCGTGCTGGTCATCTTCGTGGCGGATTGGTCCGACGACACCGTCCGCGGTCCTGGCGAGGCCGAGTTCCTGCTCGATACCCGCATCCTGGCGGCTATCCCGCGGCTCAAGAGCAAGCGCGGCGCGTATGCCCGGCCGCCGGCACCTGTGGGAGGCGCCCGGTGAGGGACCTCGTCGACGCCGAACCGCGGCTGATCGTGGCCCAGGATCCCCACTCGGCGGTGGCCGAGGCCTTCCGAACGCTTCGCACCAACATCCAGTTCAAGAGCCTCGACAATCCCGTCCGCACCATACTGGTGACCAGCTCCGCGCCCCAGGAGGGCAAGTCGACGGTGGTGGCCAACCTGGCCGTCAGCCTGGCCCAGACCGGCGCGGCGGTGATCGCCGTCGACTGCGATCTACGGAGCCCGAGCCTTCATCGCATCTTCGGCTTGCCCAACGAGCGCGGCCTGACCTCGCTCATGCTGGCGCCAACGACCGGCGTGCGCGAGCACCTCCAGCGCAGCGAGGCGGGCGGTGTGGACGTGCTGACAAGCGGCCCTTTGCCGCCAAACCCGGCCGAGATCCTCGGCTCCAAGCGCATGGAGAGCCTGGTGCGCGAGCTGCGCGACATGGCCGACTACGTCCTGTTCGACACGCCGCCTGTCCTCGCGGTGACCGACGCCGCCGTCCTGGCCACCAAAGTCGACGGCAGCGTGCTGGTGCTCAGCGCGGGCAAGTCCCGGCGCGACGCAGCCAAAAAGGCCAAACGAACTCTTGAAGATTTGGGCGTCCGCTTCCTGGGCGTGGTGGTCAATAACGTCAAAGCGGAGCGCGAGTCGCAATCGGGCATCTCAGCTTTTTAAGAGCCTTTCGTTGAAAGCCCTCATCCTGTCCGGCGGCAAGGCTACGCGGCTGCGGCCCATCACCTACACGAGCGCCAAGCAGCTGGTGCCGGTTGGCAACAAGCCGGTGCTGTTTCATGCCATCGAGAGCGTCGTGGCCGCCGGCATCACCGAGCTTGGCATCGTCGTCGGCCAGACCAAGGACGAGGTCAAGGCCGCCGTAGGCGACGGCAGCCGCTGGGGCGCAACGGTCACCTATATCGAGCAGCCGGAGCCGCTGGGCCTGGCGCACGCGGTGCTTATCTCCGAAGACTTCATCGGCCAGGACCGGTTCGTCCTGTTCCTCGGCGATAACTTCCTCAAAGGCGGCATCCGCTCCTTCGTCGACGAGTTTCGCGACGGCCGCCAGAACGCGCTCATCATCCTTACCAAGGTCCCGAACCCCTCCGAGATGGGCGTCGCTGAGATCGACGGCAACCGCATCGTCCGCCTCGTGGAAAAGCCCAAGAAGCCGCCGAGCGACCTGGGCATCGTCGGTATCTACCTGTTCGATCACCACATCTTTGACGCCGCTCGGGCCATCAAGCCGTCATGGCGCAACGAGCTGGAGATCACCGATGCCATTCAGTACTTGGTCGACAAGCAGCTCGACGTGCGCGCCCAGATCATCACAGACCGTTGGATCGACACCGGCAAGAAGGACGACCTGCTGGACGTGAACCGCGTGATCCTGGCCGACCTGGAGCGCCGTATCGACGGCGCCGTGTCCGGCAGCTCCGAGATCACCGGCAACGTCGTAGTCGAAGAGGACGCTGAGGTGGTCGACTCCACCATCCGGGGGCCAGCCATCATCGGCCAGCACAGCCGCGTCGTCCGCTCCTATATCGGACCGTTTACGTCGATCTACCATCACGTGCTGATCGAGGACAGCGAGATCGAGAACAGCATCGTGCTGGAGAACACCCACATCGTCGACGCCGGCGGCCGCATCGACGCCAGCTTGATCGGCCGCGAGGTCCGTATCCAGCGCTCGGCCAAGCGTCCCAAGGCCTACACCCTGATGCTCGGCGATCATTCGCAGGTGGAGCTGACGTGAAGCTCTTGATCACGGGCGCCGCCGGGTTCATCGGCAGCAACTACGTCCACCTCGTCCTGGAAGAGCACCCGGAAGACTCGATCGTCGTGCTGGACAAGCTCACCTACGCCGGCAACCAGGCCAATCTCGAGGATGTTGGTGACAAGATCCAGTTCGTCCAAGGGGATATCGCCGACCCGTCGGTCGTAGACGACCTCGTTGGCTCGGCGGACGCCGTCGTCAACTTCGCCGCCGAGACCCACGTTGACCGTTCCATCGAGGACGCCGACGCCTTCATACGGACCAATGTCCAGGGCACCAAGACGCTGCTCGAGGCGGCCCGCCACCGCCCCGGCTGTCGCTACCTGCAAGTCTCCACCGACGAGGTCTACGGCGCTGTCCTGACCGGCCATTCCAAGGAAACCGACGCGCTCGACCCGCGCAGCCCCTACTCCGCCGCCAAGGCCGGCGGCGACCTGCTGGTCCGGTCCTACTTCGTCAGCTACGGCCTCGACGCCGTCATCACCCGTGGCGCCAACACCATCGGATCGTACCAGTACCCCGAAAAGGTCGTCCCGCTGTTCGTGACCAACGCCCTCGATGGGCAGCCGCTGCCGATCTACGGCCAGGGCGTCGCCATCCGCGATTACCTCTACGTCCGCGATCACTGCGAGGCCATCGACCTGGTGCTGCGCCACGGTCGGTCCGGCGAGACCTACAATGTCGGCGCCGGCCACGAGCTCAACACCATCGACGTGGCCGACCGCGTCCTGGCCCTGCTGGCCAAGCCAGCGTCCTTGAAGCGCCTCGTCGAGGACCGTCCCGGGCACGACCGCCGCTACAGCGTCGATTGGTCCAAGCTCCGCGGCCTCGGCTGGCAGCCACGCCACTCGCTGGACGAGACGTTCGCCAAGACCGTGGGCTGGTACCAAGCGAACGAACCCTGGTGGCGTCCCATCAAGTCAGGCGACTTCGCCGCCTTCTACCAGCGCTGGTACGGCGAGCGCCTCGCCAACGCCGTACCAATTGCCCCAACTGTCCCCTCGCCCGCCGCGGCGGGAGAGGGTGAGGGTGAGGGCACCTTGCGCCTAGCTGTGCTGGGCGCTAACGGACAACTCGGGCGCCAGATTCCCGCGGATATCAGGCTCGGCCACGAAGACCTCGATCTCGCCAACCCTGACCTAAGCCCGCTAAACAACACCGATCCTGACGGCATCATTCTGGCGGCCGCTTACACCGACGTGGACGGCTGCGAATCCAACCGCGACTACGCCTTCGCCGTCAACGCCGAGGGCCCCCGGCGAATCGCCCATTGGTGCAGGGAGCACGGCGTCTGGCTGTTGTACGTCAGTACCAACTGTGTCTTTGACGGCCGCCAGGCCAAGCCCTACGACGAAGACGCCAACCCGAGCCCGATCAGCGTCTACGGCGCCAGCAAGCTGGCCGGCGAAGAAGCGGTCCGAGACGAGCTGGACCGTCACTTCATCCTGCGTTCCTCGTGGCTCTTCGGTCCCGGCGGAAGCAACTTTGTGACCAAAATCCTGGCGGCGGCCGAAGGTCGAACGGAGCTCCAGGGCGTCGTGGACGAGATCGCCTGCCCGACCTACGCGCCCGACCTCGGCCCGGCCCTGGTCCGGCTGGCCCAGACTGGCCAGTTCGGCACCTATCACCTCACCAACCAGGGCGCCTGCTCGCGGTTGGCCTACATGCGCGCCATCCTGGCCGCGGCCGACATTGATAAACCTGTCGCGCCGGTGCCTCTGGCTGACTTCCAGCGCCCGTCCCGCCCTCCGGCACAATCGGCTCTGGCAAACCACCGCGCCGCGGCGCTCGGCATCACCTTGCGCCCCTGGCAGGAGGCGCTGGCCGAATACGTGCCCACGCTGAAGGTGCCGGCGTGAATCCCAAGGTCACGGTCGCCATCCCCAACTGGAACGGCGCCCGCTTCCTGCGTCCGTGTTTGGATTCGCTGCGCGCCCAGACGTTCCACAACTTCGACGTAGCCATCGTGGACAACGGTTCGACCGACGACTCGCTGTGCATTCTCGCCGACGACTATCCCGAGGTGCGGGTGGTGCGCTGGGAGTCGAACCGGGGGGTAGCCGCCGCCTTCAACGAAGGCGTGCGCCAATGCGGAGGCGAGCTGCTGTGCCTGCTGAACAACGACATGGAGTTGGAGGCCGGCTTCCTCGCAGCCATGGTGGAAGCGCTCGACCAGGAGCCGAACGCCGGCGCGGCGGCGGCCAAGATCCTGTTCATCGACCGGCGCACGATCAACTCCACCGGAGACTTCTACGGCCACGATGGCATCCCCGGCAACCGCGGCGTACACGAGATCGACCACGGCCAGTACGACCGGCCCGACTTCGTCTTTGGCGCCAGCGGCGGCGCCTCACTGTTTCGGCGGCGGCTGTTCGACGAGATCGGCTTCTTTGACGAGCGGCTGGTCAGCTACTGCGAGGACGTGGACTGGGCCTGGCGGATGCAGCTCGCCGGGTACCGCTGCACCTATGTGCCGAAGGCCGTCGCCTACCACTGGGGCAGCGCCACTGGTGGGGGCTCGCTCGCCAGCTACTACTGCGGGCGCAACTTCATCCGGGTGGTCCTGAAAAACCTGCCAGGCGCGGTCCTACGCAAGCATTGGCGCGCTATCGTAACTCGGGAGCTGGGCCTGGCGCTGGAGGCGCTGCGCCACGGTCGCGAGCCTGCCGCCCGGGCCCGCCTGGCCGGACAGCTGGCCGGTATCCGCGGCATCCCCGAGGCGCTGCGCCAGCGGCGCTGGACCATGAGCATCAAGCGCGTGAGTGACGACTACATCGAGTCCTTGCTTGTCTGACGAGCCGCTGCTTACCATCGTCGTCCCGGCCTACAACGAGCGGCAGCGCATCAGCGCTACCGTTGCCCGCATCAGCGAATTCATGAGCGCCCAAGACTACGCGGCGGAGCTGCTGGTGGTCGACGACGGCAGCGACGACGGCACTGCCGACATGGTGGACTCGCTCCGCAACGGCGCCGGCCCGCCGGTTGACGTGATCCGCAACGATCACCGCGGCAAGGCCTACACCGTGCGCACCGGCATGCTGGCCGCCCGCGGCCGCTACGTCCTCTTCTCGGATGCCGACCTGTCGACGCCGATCGAAGAGGTCTCGGGCTTCCTGCCCTACTTTGAGGACGGCTACGACGTGGTGATCGGCTCCCGCGAGGCACCCGGCGCCAGACGCTTCGACGAGCCGGCGACACGCCACCTCATGGGCCGCGTATTCACCCGAGCTGTCCAGATCATCACCGGCCAGCGCTTCGAGGATACGCAGTGCGGCTTCAAGGCGTTCAGCCGCGCCGCGTCGCAAGAGGTGTTCTCGCGCGTCCGACTGTACGGCGCCAACAGCCCGGTGATCAAGCGCAGCCGCGTCACGGGCTTCGACGTCGAGCTGCTGTTCCTGGCCCGCAAGCTGAACATGCGCATCCGCGAAGTGCCCGTCCGCTGGTACTACTCGGCCGGCAGCAAAGTCGACCCTCTGCGCGATTCCCTGCAAAACCTCGCCGACGTCCTCAAAGTCCGCCTCTACGACCTCCAAGGGCGCTACGACTAGTTGTCCAAAGCCGCGCCAACCATGCCGGTCCGCTCCATCTACCTCTGGCTCGCCTTAGCCGTCGCCATCTTCCTGGCGCTGGCCCTTGCCTACGCGCGGGCCACGCCTGCCTGGCAAGCTCCGGATGAGCCGGCCCACTACAACTACGTGGCCTACCTGGCCACCACCGGCCAGCTGCCAATCCTCCAACCCGGCGATTACCCGGACGGCAAAGTCCCCATCGGCCCGGAGGTCCGGCTGAGCGACATATCGGCCTTCCGCTATGAGGCTCACCAGCCGCCGCTGTTCTACGCGCTCGAGGCCGTGGTCTTCAAGCTGCACCCCAGCGTGTTTGCGCTGCGCGCGCTCTCATTGCTGCTCGGAGCGGCCCTACTGCCTGTTGCCTTCCTGTGCGCCCGCCTGGCGCTGCCCGCCAAGCCCTGGCTGTGGCTGGCCGTCGCCGCCTTCGCCGGCTTTGTCCCCATGCACCTGTTCGTGGCCGGCTCGGTCGAAAACGACAGCCTCGCGGACCTCGTGCTCTCGCTTGTGCTCCTGGCCTATCTCGCCAGCTGGCCCTCCGCCATCCTGGGCCTTCTCCTTGGGCTAGCCGCCTTGACCAAGGTCACCATTTACCTCCCGGCCATCCTGCTCGGCTTGGCAACCTTGCTCTTGGTGCGTAAAATCCCCTCTCCCGCCGCGGCGGGAGAGGGCGAGGGGGAGGGAGCCCAGTTGCAAGCGCGGCTTGGCCGCCTTCTCCTGGGCGCAGCTCTAGCGGCATCAGTGGCCGCCGCGGTGTCCGGCTGGTGGTTCATCCGCAATGGCCTCATCTATGGCTGGGCCGACGTCTTCGTTCAGAATCGTCAAGCCCAAGTCGCCGGCAGCCAAACCCAAACTGGCGCCCTCGGCGCGGCGCAGCTCTGGAACTTCATCGCCGCCGGCTTCCACAGCTTCTGGGGCCAGTTCGGCTGGATGTCGATTCCCCTGCCGGAGCGGGACTACCGCGTTCTCATCGCCTTCACCGGCGTGTGCGCCGCGGGCTGGGTGGTGTTTGCATGCCGGCGACTAAGCTCCCTCCCCCTGCCCTCTCCCGCCGCGGCGGGCGAGGGTTGGCGCTCGCTCGGCTTCGGCCTCACCTGGGCGGGGACCGCCGGTGGACTGCTGATCTACAACCTCAAATTCGTCCAGCCTCAGGGTCGCTATCTGTTCCCAGCCCTGGTTCCGATCGGGGTCTTCTACGTGTGTGGCTTCGCGGCGCTGTTTCCTCGCCGAGTCCAGCCCGCGGCGGTCGCGGCACTCTCGCTGGGACTCATCGTTTTCGCCGCCTATACGCTGCGGCACGACCTCATCCCGGCCTTCCGATGAAAGCCCGGCTGACGAATCGCCGGTGCCGATCGTCACTGCGCTCCGAAGGCGGGCCGCTGCTGTTCCTGCTGGCGGCGGCCGTGCTCTTCTTCTGGAAGACCACCCTGGCCGGCAAAGTCCTGCTGCCGGTCGACAACCTCTACCAGTTCCAGCCGTGGGCCAGCCACGCCCCGCCCGGTTTCGGCGGTCCGCACAACTCGCTCATCAGCGACTCCATCCTGGAGAACTACGGCTGGAAGCGCTTCCTGCTGGAAAGCATCCGCCAGCGCCAGCTGCCGCTGTGGGACCCCAACATCCTTGGCGGCACGCCGTTCCTGGCGCCGGGCCAGGCGAGCGTGCTGTATCCCTTCGTGATCCTGTGGCTGATCCTGCCCTTGGCGCACGCCTACGGCTATTTCGCCGCGCTGCACCTGTTCTTCGCCGGCGCCAGCGCGTACGCCTTCCTGCGCGTGAGCGGCGCATCGCGAGCGGCCGGCGTCGTAGCCGGGCTGACCTACATGTTCAGCGCCCGGCTGGTAACCAGCGTCCTGTGGCCGCAGATGATGGGCGCCATCGTCTACCTTCCGCTGCTGCTGCTGGTGGTGGAGCTCATCGTTCGCCAGGCGCGCCAGCGCTGGCCCGTCCTCCCAGTCGTCGCCGGCGCCCTGCTGCTCGGCGTCAGCATCCTGGCCGGCCACATCGAAGCCAGCGTCTACGTCATGGCCGCCATGGGCCTGTACGCCCTTGGCCGGATCATCGCTGTTCCTCTCCCACCGCGGTGGGAGAGGCTAGGTGAGGGCACCTGGCGTGCCGTCGTTTCCTGCCTCGGACTCGTGGGGCTAGGCGTCGGCCTCGCCGCCGTCCAACTCCTGCCTTTCTACGAGGTGGGCAGCCTGAATTTCCGTTCCGGCGCCGTGTCCTACCAGGACGTGGCCGGGTTCGCCCTCAAGCTGCCGCAGCTGTTCGCCTTCCTCCTGCCCGATTTCTACGGCAACCCCGTGATCCACTGGGCGCCGTACTGGGGCCCCAAGGACTACGTGGAACAGGCGGCCTACGTCGGTGTGCTGCCGCTGCTGCTGGCAGCTACAACGCTGCCCGTGCTGCTGCGCCGCCTACGGCGGCGGCCCCCTCACCCTAGCCCTCCCCCGCAAGCGGGCGAGGGGAGATTTGCCCAAGTCGCCACGTTGTGGGCGGTCATCGTCGTTTCGCTGCTGCTGGCCTTCGGCACCCCTTTGTACCGTGTCGTCTTCTTCCTGCTGCCCGGCTTCAATCAAATCCACAGCCCCTTCCGCTGGCTCATCCCTTACACCGCCGCCATGGCGCTGCTGGCGGGCTTCGGCTTCGACTTCGTGCGCGAGCGCCTGGGAAGGGTGCGCCTGTTGTTTGGCGCCGTAGCCATCGCTGCCTTGGCCGGCTTAGCCGTCTGGCCGCGGCTGGTGCAGCCGCACATCCCCGCCGACGACCGCGCGCTCGAGGTCCGCAACTACGTGCTCTTCCTTGTCCTGGTTGTCCTGGCAGCTCTGATCTGCTGGAGCGGCCGGAGAGCGTTCAGCTTGCTGGCAGTGGCCCTGGTGGCGCTCGACCTCGGGTATGCCGGTATCGACTTCAACACCGCCGCCGATCCTGGGCTGCTGAACACGACCCCGGCGTTAGTCGCCTACCTCCAGCAGGACCACGGCCTGTTCCGCGTCACGGCCTATGGCGGCGACGATATGAAAGCCAACGGCAATGCGTTGTACGACGGCATTCAGGACGCTCGCGGCTACGACTCGGTCATAATCGGCCGTTACGCGCGCCTCAACGAGCTGCTGGAGCCGCAAGACCAGCTTCAGTTCAATCGGATCAAGCCCATCGATCGGCCGGAGGCGCTCAAATCGCCGCTGCTGGACCTGCTGAACGTCAAGTACGTGATCTCTTCCCAGCCGATCGAGGATCCGCAATTCGAGCCGGTCTACGCCGGCCCCGATGGCCGCGTCTACCGCAACAGGGATGTCCTGCCGCGCGCCTTTGTGGTCCCAAGTGTGCAGGTCGAGACCAACCCCCAAGCGCAGTTGGATGCCCTCAAGTCGATGGATCTAGGCCACGTGGCTGTTGTCGACCGACCTGTGCCAACTGAGGCCCAGGGTTCCCTCACCCTGCCCTCTTCCGCCACGGCGGAAGAGGGTCGGATCACCGCCTATTCCGGCCGCAAAGTCGCGGTCCAAGCTGCCGGGCCGGGCGTCCTGGTCCTGACGGACAACAACTTCCCCGGCTGGAAGGCCACCGTCGACGGCCAGCCGGTGGACGTACTGACGGCCGACTACACCTTCCGGGGCGTGCCACTGCCACCGGGCCAGCACACGGTCGAGTTCAACTTTGCGCCCGCGTCGCTGCTCGTGGGGGGGCTGGTGTCGGCCTTGAGCTTGGCGCTCATGCTCGTTGCCTGCGCCGCCTACGCTTGGGGCGCCTTGGCCCGCCGAGCTCCGGCTCTGCAGGCGCACGCTGCCGGCCGCGTGACCAAGAACTCGCTCACGCCGCTGGCCAGCAACGTCGCCGTCAAGATCCTGGGCTTCGGCTTCAGCCTGTTCTACTTCCGCGCACTGGGCGTGACACAGGTCGGCAAATACGTCATCGCGGGGACGACGCTGCTGTTCCTAGACACAATCATCGGCTTCGGCCTGCAGCAGCTGGTCATGCGCGACGTGGCCCGCGACAAGGCCAGAGCCAACGCCTACATCAGCAACGCCATTGCCGTGCGGCTCATTGTCAGCCTCCTGGCCGGCACGCCGGTCGCGCTGGGAGTGCTCGCGCTCCACCGCTTCGCCGGCTTCGACGCCGACACGGCGCTGGTGATCGTCATCCTCATCGCCGCCTTCCTGCCCAGCGCGTTCTCGAACGTCTTCAGCCACATCTTCGACGCGCACGAACTGATGGAGTACCGCGCCTTCACACAGGTGCTCACCCAGATCGTGAGCATCGCGCTGGGCGTCGCCTTCGTCCTGGCCGGCTGGGACATCGTGGGTCTCGCTACGGCCGCGCTGCTGACCAACATCTTCACGGCCGTTGTGTTCTGGCTGCTCGTCAGTCGCACCATCCTGAAGCCGCGGCTCCAGCTGGAGCGAGGGCTCATCCGGGCTATCTTCAAAGGCGCCTATCCCATCATGTTGAACCAGCTGCTGGTGGTCTTCTTCTTCAAGATCGACGTCCTCATCCTGCCGGTTTTCCGCGGCAACGCCGAGGTGGGGTTGTACGGCGCCGCCTACAAGTTTGTGGACGCCATGCTGTTGGTGCCCTCGGCCTTCGTGCCTGCGCTTTTTCCCATCTTGTCCCGCCAAGCGGCCTCACAGCGCGATGCCCTGCGGCGCGGTACCGACATCGGCCTCAAGGTGCTGCTGCTGATTAGCCTGCCCCTGCTGGCCGGCTTCGAGGTCTTCGCCGACGACATCACCCGCGGCTTCTTTGGCGACAAGTTCGCCGGCTCCGCCGTCGCCCTGCGCATCCTGATGCTGTACCTCCCCTTCAGCTACGTGAACGGGCTTACCCAGTACGTGCTGATAGCGCTCGACAAGCAGAAGACCATCGTTCGCTTCTTCGCTGTCACGGCCGTGTTCAACGTCATCGCCAACCTGGCGCTGATCCCCCGCTTCGGCTACGTAGCCGCAAGCGCCGTGACGGTCGGCAGCGAGGTGGTGCTGCTGGCGCCGCTGTGGTGGCTGACCACGCGCGAGCTCGAAGGCGGCTCTCTGGCAGGCATCGCCGCGCGCCCGACCGCCGCGGCG
>DAIUFO010000029.1:0-18232 GCA_036844545.1 Chloroflexota bacterium | reverse complement strand
GATCATCGCGCCCATTGCTGGCGGCTGCTAGCGCCCTTTTCCGGCGCCTGGTAGGGGGCGCCTCCTCCGAGGATGAGCCGGCGGCTGAGGCTCCCATCGAGCGACCCTGGCTGCAGCGCTGGGGCCACGTGCCCAAGCGCACGGCCGGCTTCGATTTCTCGGCGCGCGATTACCGCGAAGCGCGGCTGCGCGCCCGTGACGTGGCCCGCGACACGCTGGGCGAGGACCTGTGGGCCGACCTGCAGAGGCACGGTTTCCTCGACCTGCCGTCCAGCGTCTACCCGGGCTTGACCTATCGCCTGCGGGTGGGCCGCCGCATCGAGGTGCGCTGCGCCAAGGGGTTCTATTCACCCTGGCCAGAGCGCTACCTGTGCATCAACCCCGCCTACCCGCTGCCGGAGGAGGAGTTCTTGGCCCATTTGTACCTCTACGTGCGGGATCGCGAGCAAGAGGTGGTCCGCGTAGCGGCGCCGCAGCCGTGGGATCAGGCCCTAGGCAGGACCTTCTAAAAGCGGATGATCACGGGAATGAAGCCGGCGAACCAATCAGCTCGGCACAGAGTAGGCCGCAGCTCGAGGACGACGCGTTCGATGTCCTCCGACAATTCGCGAGTGCGAGCCGGGTTTTTCAGGATGTAGCGCCGATAGAACTCGGCTACGATTTCCTCGCCGCGCAGCACTGAGATTTCGCCTTCGAGCATTACGCTCCGCGTGCCATCGACCCACAGCACCGCGGCGTGCGGGTTGCGGGCCAGGTGCCCCATCTTGCGCGAGGCGGTGCGGGTCACCATACGCACAGTGAAGCCGTCGTTGACGCAGATCAGCGGCCGGCTGTACGGGTAGCCTGCCGCCGTGGTGGTGATGAGGTAGGGATAGATCGGCTTGGCGACCACGTCCAGGATGGCCGTCCTGATTTCCGGAGTCGCCGGCTGGCTGTCAGCCACCTAAATAGCGAACTGGAAGAGGCGTCTCGACGGCTTGGCCATCGCGCGCCTCGACGCGGAAGGCGCGGCCGTTCGGCCGGGCACTCACGGCCTCGGCCAGCTCACGATCCACGAAATGGAGGGCGACCGCGTCCTCCGCGGCCAGGCCGGGCATGAAGCCTCGAGCGACAGCTTGCGTGTAGACGGGGCGGCGGAGCGCCTCGCTGTCGTAATGGGGGCAGTTGCTGCCCGGCAGGAAACCGAGGCCGTCGTGCAGCTCGGCCAGCTGGAGGCCGAACGAGTCGGTGATGCCGGCCTCGAACCAGCAGATCGAGCCGGCGCTCGAGCCGCACAGCACGGCGCCGTTGTCCCAGGCTTGGCGCAGCAGCTTGTCGACGCCCTGCACCCGCCAGATGGCCAGCATGTTGGCGGTGTTGCCGCCGCCGACGCAGATCACATCCTGCTCGAGAATCACCGGCGCGAGGTCCTCGTGCTGGCGCATGAACAGCGGCAGGTGCGACGGCTGGCAGCCATCGGCGCTCGAGGCTTCGTAGAACATCACGATGCCGTCCGGCGCGTCGCCATTGGCGGTGGGGATGTACAGGATGCGAGGGTGCGGCTTACCCGTCAGATCGAGTACGAAGCGGCGAAGCAGCCGCTCGGACAGTCCGGCGCCGCCGATTGCGACGATGTGCCGTGCCACGTCGTAAGCCTAGCTGCCACTCGGGATCACGATTGTTGTCCACGAGCCACCGCAGGAAGCCAAGACAGGGCAGGTCCACGCCCATCCGCCACAACTCCAGCATCAGCTCTGCCCGGCGGAGAATGCTGCCCGCCGGTACGGCGAGGGTCTGTTCCATACCTTCACGCTACACCCGGGGCATGGGACAAACCTGAGATGAACCTAAGCCGCGGTTAAGGAAGCTGGTTCTGGCCGCCGTTGCAGGCGATGCCCTGGCCGGTGATGAAGGCTGCATCGTCGCTGGCCAGGAAGGCGGCCAGCGCCGCCATGTCCTCGGGCTGGCCAATGCGCCCAACCGGAATTTCGTTGGCCTGCTCCCGCAGACGCTCCTCTGAGCTGTTCTCGCGCGGCATGGCGGTGTCGGTGACAGCCGGTAGGATGGCGTTGACGGTGATGCCGCTGCGGGCCACTTCCAGGGCGAAGGCCTTGGTAAAACCGATGACGGCGGCCTTGGAGGCAGCGTAAGGCGCCACGCGGGCCCGCGGCCGGATAGCTTGGCCCGAGGAGATGTTGATGATCCGGCCCCAGCCGCTGGCCAGCATGCCGGGCAGCACGGCCTTGGAGCACAGGAAGGTGCCTGTGAGGTTGATGCTGAGCACGCGGTTCCAGTTGGCGAGGTCTTGGTTGCGGACCGGATCGTGGCGGCCGTAGATGCCGGCGATGTTGGCCAGCACAGTGATGGTCCCCAGCTTGGCGGAGATGGCCTCCACGGCGCGTTCCACCTGGTCTGCCTTGGAGACGTCGGCCTGGACGAAGACTGCCCGCGCTCCGGCATTGGCCAGCGAGCTGGCCAATGCCTCGGCGGCGTCGTCGTTAACGTCGAGGACGCCGACGGCGGCTCCTTCGGCAGCGAAGCGGCGGGCGACCGCCTGGCCAATACCCTGCCCAGCCCCGGTGACCAGGGCGATCTTGCCTTCGAGGCGGCCGGTCACAGCATGAACTCGCCGCCGGTGATTTGAAGCACCGAGCCGGTGATCCATTTCGAGTCGGGGCCAAGTAGGAACGCGACGGCAGCGGCGATGTCCTCCGGCTGGCCCAGGCGGCCCAGCGGGACGTCTTTGATGCGCCGGCTGCGCTTAGCCTCGAAGTCCGGCCCTTCCAGGCTGCGCCGCCAGCCCGGCGTCTCTGTCGGCCCGGGTGCGATGGCGTTGACGTTCACGTCCGGCGCGAGCTCGTGCGCCAGCACCTTGGTGAGCCCCACTATGCCGGCTTTGACCGCGGAGTAAATGGAGCCACCGGGCCGGCCCTTGTAGGCGTACGTTGAGCTGGTGTTGACGATGCGGCCCTTCGCGGCAACGAGGTGGTCCAGCGCGGCCCGGCAGGACAGGAACGTACCGGTGAGGTGCACGTCCAGCGTCGATTGCCAGTCGTCCAGCGAGAGCTCGACCACAGGGACGAAGGCCGCTTTACCGGCACAGTTCACCAGGAAATCGAGGCGCCCGAAGCGGCCCACAGTCTGCTCGACCATGCGACTGACTTGCTCCTCACTGGCGACGTCAGTAGGGAGAGCGAGGGCGTTCGGACCAATTTCACCGGCGACTTGATGGGCGGCGGCGGCGCTGACGTCGGCGATCGCGACGCTGGCGCCGTCATGGGCGAGCCGGAGGCAGACGCCGCGGCCGATGCCGCTGCCGCCGCCGGTCACGATAGCCACCTTGCCGTCGAACACGTGGGCATTCTAAGCCGTGGGGACAGTTGGCTTACAATCGGCCCCGTGTCGGAAGCAGTAACGTTTGGACAAGGCTTGAACGGCAACCTGTTTCTGCCGAGCGGCGGCGGCCGGGCAGGGGCGGTGGTGATCCTCCACGAACGCTATGGCCTCGTGCAGCACACGCTGGATCTGGCCCAAAAGTTGGCTGGCGACGGCTACGTGGCGCTCGCGCCCGACCTCTTCTCGCGCTGGCAAGGCGACAAAGAAGCGCTAAAGCGCGGCGACGTCCACGCCAAGCTGCCCGACGAGGAGATCGGGGTCGTGGTCAACGGCGGCCTGGATTACCTCAAGGCGCATCCGCGCGTGGAGAGCGGCAAGCTGGCGGTGATGGGCGTGTGCCAGAGCGGGCGCTACCCAATCTCCATCGGAAGCGAGCGTCACGACTTGTCGGCGCTGGTGATCTTCTACGGAGCGGCCCAAGACTCGGACTGGGAGGTGACGGAGTACCAGTCCAAGCCCGTGCCGGACATGATCGCCGGCACCACGGCGCCCTCCCTGTACGTCTTCGGGGAGAGCGACCACGTCATCTCCGTCGACAACATCCTGCGCATCAAGAGCAGGCTGGAGCAGGCCCGCAAGAGCTACCGCATGCGGGTTTACCCGCACATGCCGCACGGCTGGCTCAACGACACGATGCCTGGCCGCTACCGGCCGGCAGAGGCCAAGGACGCCTGGCAGCTGCTGCTGACCTTCCTGGACGACACCTTCAATAAACGCTGGCCGGGTCCTGGCCGCGTGGCCTGGGAGCTCCAAAGCGACATCGGCGAGGACTACGACTTCGGCAAGAACGTGCGGCTGGAATAGGGAGCATGCTGGAAGACACTCGCGTCATCGACGTACACCACCACTTCCTGCCGAAGGCCGTCTTCGACGACCTCAAAGCTCAGGCCAATGGGGCCAAGCGGCTGGTCAACGACCGCATCAGCATCACCCTGAGCGAGTCTCTGCACAGCGTCGAGACGCATCTGCAAGCGATGGACGAGGGCGGCGTGGACACCGCTATCCTGACCTACTCGGGCGTGAGCACGCTGGGCATGGCCGTGTGCCGCCAACTGAACGACGGCTTCGCCGCCATCCAGCGCGACAACCCGGGCCGGCTGTGCGGCGCCGCGCACGTGCAGCTCACGAGTCCCGACGACGCCCCGGAGGAGCTGGAGCGGGCGATCCGCGACTTGGGCCTAGTAGCGGTGGCGCTGCCGACGTCCGACCGCGGCGCCACGCTGGACATGCGCGAGCTGGCGCCGCTGTGGCGCAAGATCACCGAACTCGACGTGCCCATCATCCTGCACCCGGCACTGCTGCCCCAGGGCGCCTCGACCGATTGGGGCATGGAGCGATCCTGCTCGCGGCCGTTCGACACCACCCTGGCGGCGGTCCGCATCATGAACGGCGTGTTCCCCGAGTTCCCGAACTTGAAGTTCGTGCTGCCGCACACCGGCGGCACGTCGATCTTCCTGCGCGGTCGCATCTCCATGTTCTTCGCCCCGCCGGAAGTGCCCAATCCCTCACCCGACCTGGCAAAGACCCAGCGCGACCAGCAGGCGATGGGCATTGCCGACGTGTTCGAGGAGCGTTGGGGCAAGTTCTTCTTCGATACCGCCGGCAACGGCGGTTGGGCGCCAGTCATCAAGTGGGCCGTCGAGGTCGTTGGCGCGCAACGGCTGCTGTTCGGCTCGGACTATCCCCTGGAGTCATACTCCGGCGCAACCGTGCGCGAGCTTGTGGAGATGATCGGCAGCTTGCGGCTGGCGCGGGAGAGCAAGCAGGCTATCGCGGGCAAAAACGCCATCGAGCTATTTCGGCTGCAGGAGTATCACCCCCATGCCTGAACTGAACCTCGAGGCCGTCCAGAACATGACGAACGCAGCGTTGGACCATGCCCGACAGCACGGCTGGCGCATCTCGGTGGCCATCCTCGACGCCGGTGGCCACGTGCTGCAGGTCACGCGAATGGACGGCTGCAACTTCTTGTCGGCCGACATCGCGCGCGGCAAAGCCTACGCGGCGGCCGCCTGGAAGCTGCCTTCGGCGGAGCTGGCCAGCCGCTGGGCCCAAGTGGCGACGGCGGCGGCCGGCATGGTGGGCATCAGCGGTTCGCGCATCGTCCCGGTCCAGGGCGCGCTGCCTATCTGGGACGGCAACCGCTGCGTTGGGGCCATCGGGGCCAGCGGCGTGAAAGCCAACGAGGATGAGGAGTGCAGCCTGGCCGGCCTCAAAGCCGGCGGCTTCAGCGAGCAGCCTACCTAGCTACGGATGAGCCGGTAGTTGGAGGAGTTGCCCAACACTGCCTTTTTGCCCGCCCTGGTAGCCGTCAGCGCACATGGCCGGCGGCTGGCGGCCCACGTCCAGGGCAAGCTGATCGACGGCCCGCCACGGGAGGCGCTCGAAAAGGCGTGGCGAACCAGCCGCGAGATCGTGTTCTTTGGGGCCACCGGCATCGCCGTGCGCTTGGCCGCTCCCCTGCTGGCCGGGAAAGCCAGCGATCCGGCCCTGGTGGTGGTGGACGATGCCGGACGGTACGCCGTGAGCCTGGTGTCGGGCCACGAAGGCGGGGCGAACGATCTGGCTCGGCGCGTGGCTGGCCAGCTTGGGGCGGAGGCGGTAATTACGACAGCCAGCGAAGCGCTGCCGGATCGCGATCTGGTGCTGGGCATCGGCTGCTCGTCGGGCGCTTCGGCTGACGACATTGAGACGCTGGCCCGGGAGACATTGGCTGAGGTCGGGGCGTCGTTCGAGTCGGTGGTGGAGATCGCAAGCATCGACCTCAAGCGGGACGAGCCGGGACTGCTCCAGTTCGCCGGGCGCTGGCACACGTCGCTGCGCTGCTTCTCGGCCGATGAGCTGCGCGCGGTGGAGGCGCCCAATCCCTCGGCGACGGTGGCCGCGGCGGTTGGCACTCCCAGCGTGGCCGAAGCGGCGGCATCGCTGGCATCTGCCGGGCGGCTGATTGTCGAGAAACGCACGTCGGCAAACGTCACCGTCGCGGTAGCCCGGAGGCCGCGCGCCGGCCATCTGGCGGTGGTAGGCATCGGTCCCGGCGGGCGCGAGCAGATCACTCACCAGGCGCTCGAAGCGCTCCGTCGGGCCGAGACCGTTGTCGGCTACACCCTGTACACCGACATGGTTCGCGAGTGGCTGCCGCTGGCAAGTTGCGAAGCCCTGCCGTTGGGCGAGGAGATCGAGCGCGCCCAGCGCGCCATCGAGCTGGCCCGCCAGGGGCAGCGGGTGGCGCTGGTGTCGAGCGGCGACGCCGGCATCTATGCGTTGGCAGGTCTGGTCTACGAGGAGCTTGGCGATGACCTTTCTTTGGAAGTTGAGGTGGTTCCGGGCGTCACGGCGGCCAGCAGCGCCGCGGCTCTATTGGGCGCGCCCCTCATGGGGGACTTTGCCACGATCAGCCTGAGCGACCTGCACGTGCCGGCTGAGGTGATTCGGCGCCGCCTCCAGGCGGCTGCCGAGGCCGACCTGGTAACCGTGCTGTACAACCCGGCCAGCCGGCGCCGCCGGCAGCTGCTGGCCGAGGCGCGGGACATCTTCCTCCGGCATCGCTCGCCGTCCACACCTGTGGGCCTTGTGCGGAATGCTTACCGCTCAGGCCAGAGCGTGCGTATCCTCGGCCTCCAGGATCTTCCGCTGGAGGAGGTGGACATGTTCACGCTCGTGGTCGTCGGCAGCTCACGGACGTATGTCGCGGGCGGCAGGATGGTAACCCATCGCCAGGCCGAGTAAGCACGCGTTTGTCATGCCGAGCGTCGAGCGAGGCATCCGTTGCCGACTGACCCCGGATTCCTCGCTGCGCTCGGAATGACAAAGTGAGGATCTTCTTAGGCTGGACCTTCGGTCGCGGCTTCCAGGTCGAGAAAACGCTCGCGTAGGCTGGCCAGCACTGTTTCCCGGGGCTGCCAATAGCCGCGGGTATTGGCTTCCAGCAGGCGGCCGACGACGCCGGCCGTGGCGTGGGGGTTAGCCTCGCGTAGGCGGTCCAGCATAACGGCATCGAGCGCGTAGGTCTGGGCCAGGCTGTCGTACACCCAGCCAGGCACGGCGCGGCAGGTGGCGCTCCAGCCGAAGGTGTTGGTAACGTGGCTCTCGATCTCGCGTGCCCCTTCATAGCCATGCGCCAGCATGCCTTCGTACCAACGCGGGTTGAGGGTCTTGGTGCGCGTCTCGAGGGCGACCATCTCGGCCACCGAGCGGACCTTGCCTTCGGGCATCACGAAATCGCCGAGATAGGCCGCCGGCTGGCTGCCGCGGACGCATTCGACCGCCTTGGTCATGCCACCCAGGTACTCCGCGTAGTGGTCGATGTCGGTGATGCCGAACTCGAGGCTATCGACATTCTGGAAGGTGGCATCGACCGTGGCCAGCGCACGCTCGAACAGTTGCCCGGCCGGACGTCCCTCGAACCCTCGGCCGTAGGCGAAGGACTTGCGGCTCAGGAACATACGGCCCAGGTCTTCCTCGTCGCGCCAGGCCCGATTCTCGATAGCGAAGTTGACGTTGCTGCCGTAGGCGCCCGGGGCATTGCTGAAGATGCGCTGAGCGGCCTCCTCGGCCGAAAGCTCGAGCTCGGCGGCCATGGCCAGGGTGTGCTTGCGGACAAAGTTCTGGTCCGGCGGCTCGTCGGCCATCGCGGCCAGCCCGAAGGCGCGGTCGAGCAGCTCGAGGTGGTTGGCGAAGATGTCGCGAAAGATGCCCGAGGCGGTCACTACCACATCGATCCGCGGCCGGCCGAGATCCGCCAGCGGCATCAGCCGGACGTCGTGAACGCGGCCGAGATCGTCCACCAACGGCTCGACGCCAAGCAGCCACAGCACCTGGCCGATGGCTTCGCCATCGGTCTTCAGGTTGTCCGTGCCCCACAACACAAGCCCGATGCTCTTGGGGTAGGCACCGCTGTCCTCTTGCGCACGTTGCAGCAGCAGATCCACGGTGCGGCGGGCCTGCCGCAGGGCGTAAGTGTTGGGGACGAGCGCCGGGTTGAGACCGTGAAGGTTGCGGCCCGTGGGCACGGCTGAGGGGTTTCGGATGATGTCGCCGCCGGAAGATGGCTGGAGATAGCGGCCGGCCAGGGTTCGCAGGATAGCGTCCGCTTCAGCCGGTCGCTGGATGTCAGTCTCCAGCCTGACGATGGCCTCCGGCGGATGGTGCTGAGCAGCCAGCGCCACGGCGTCGCTCAGGTCGCCGGCCTCGTCCAGCACGTGCAGGCCGGTGGGGATGAGGCGTTCCTCTATCTCGCGCAGCTGGTCGAGGAGCTCGGCAACGCGTTGGTCTGGGGTCACGCTGTTTGCGCGACCCTCTCCCTCGCGAGGGAGAGGACCTCCGCCAGGCGGTCGATCTCCGGCAGAAGCTCGACATCTCGGGTGCGGCGGTAGACGTCCAGCAGGTCTTTCAGGCGCAGGAGCTCCTTGTAGAGACCGGCCTGCTGCATGGGCGGGGTGAGGTAGGACACCAGAGTGCCATAGCCGCGGCGCTTGGCGATCGTCCCTTCGGATGGGTTGCCCACGCTGTAGAGGTAGACATGCGGCAGCGAGCCGATGAGGCGGTCGGGCCAGCAATCGGCTGAGAGACCCACCTGCTTACCCGGCATGAACTCCAGCGACCCGTGGGTGCCGAAGTGAAGCACGGCGTCGGCGCGCCAGATGTCCTGCAGGTAGAGGTAGTAGGCGCAGAAGCCGTGGTGCGGCGTCTGCCCCTGAGCCACCATCAGGCGCATGGGGTCGCCTTCGTAGCCGAACGATGGCTGGACGCCGACAAAGACGTTCCCAAAATGGCGGCCCAGCACGAACAGCCCCGAGCCGTTGCTGTTGAACTGGCCGGGCGGGGCGCCCCAGCAAGCCTCGACCTCCGGCCACCATGCCCAGCCGCGCTTGTAGTCGGCGGCCGTGATGCGGGCAGCGACATTGGCCGGCATACCGAGCTCCGCGGAGTTGCCGCCGGCAATGAGCCACCGCAGCTCGTCGGGCGTGGCCGGCAGATCGGCCACGGAGTAGCCTTCTTCCCCGAGCCGCCGCAGCAGCCGGTGGAGGCTGGCGAACACGTCGAGGTAGGCCGCGGTGCCGAGGCTGCCGGCGTTTGGTGGAAAGCTGAACAGCGTGATGGCGATGCGTTTATCCGCGTTCGGCTTGACTCGCAGGGTCACACGCCGAGCCAGCCGGTCGGCCAGCCTGTCCACACGCTCGGGCAGGGGCTGAAAGCCTTCTTGCTCGCTGCTGACGCCGCCGAAGATGAATGGCTCGAGGGCGCCGTCGAGCTCCGGAATGGCTACTTGCATCATGGACTGCAGTGGGTTGAGCCCGGTGGCGCTGTCCAGCCATTCCTCGATGCGCTGGAAGGTCAGGGCCACGGCGTCGAGATAGGGTACATCCTGATGGCTCAGGGCCTCGACCGCCGCTGGCGCGTCGTTCGCGCCCATCCCGCCCACATAGCCGAAGCCGGCGAGCGACAGGATGGCGGCGACGGACCCGAAGTAGCGGTCCTGGACCACGCGGTTGTCCAACGCGAAGGCGAGTGCCGGCAGCGGGACCAGACCCCGCGTTTCCAGAGCCCGAATGACGGCGTCGTAGTGGGCGGTGTTGCGGTTCAAGACGAAGCTGCGGAAGAGGACCAGCCCCACCTGAGGCGCGGTTGGAGTCGGGGCGCCCGGTCTCGCGTGGAACCACTCCAGGTACTCTGTGAGATGCTCGAACAGGCGAGGCGCCTCCGGATGGTAGAGGGAGGCCGTGGGGTATTCGACAGGCGGTTCGACCGGCAGGTCGCGGCGGCCGTAGCGCTGTAGGACCAGCAGCAGCAGGTTGCGGAGATTGTCCGGCGAGGCGTTCAGGTAGTAGCTGTACAGCTCGAGGTAGGTGCGGAAGTCCTGGCCTCGTCCCGGCGCGAAGCGCAGCCAGCGTGAAACCCGGCCGGCGAATGCGGCAAAGGAGTGGGCGCTGGAGGTGCCGGCAGGCCGTCGAATGAGGCGCCCGAAGCGGGACATGAAGCCACCCTGCGCCGCGAGGTCCAATTTGCCCAGGCGGGCGCGCTGCATGACGCTGGCAACGCAGTTGAGCGGCACGAACGCTGTCGGCCCGACCCCGGGTGCCCTCACCCTAGCCCTCTCCCGCCGCGGCGGGAGAGGGGACAGCTCTTCCAGCAGGCCGATGATTCGGGCAGCAGTGCCTTCGTCGGTGATGTGGACGGCGAATACGGCCAGCGAGCTGGCCACGTCGGCTTCGACCTGCCGCCAGGCATCGTCGGACTTCAGGTCAGGCAGGACGTGAACCGCGAGCTCGAGATCCGGCACAAGATTGCGGCGGACCTCGTCGGCCGCGTGGCGGAGGGACGCCAGAAAGCTCCGCTCGACCAGCAGAAACGTGATCTTCAAGGGGCAGAACAAGTGTACCGGCGAGCCCGCCGGCCACGCTCAGAGCGAGCGGACGGTAACGGGAATCCCCGGCCTCACCAGGGCTATCCATACCGCGCCAGGGGCAAATGAGATCGGCTTGCCGGCAGCGTCAAGGAACGTGGTCCGGCTGGCCAGGCTCTTTCGCGTCCATGTGCCTTGGGCCTCGACTCCATCGCGGAACACGAGGGCCTTGCCGCTGCCGACCAGGTCGTAGTCGAGCGAGTGGCTGCCGTTCTTATCCTCCACGATGTTCGTGATGTGAACCGGCGCGAACTGGACGATCAGGTTGCTGATCGGTACTGGCTGGCCCGTGACCGCGTCCGTAGTGGGCGTGCCGTACTCGATCTGGTGATAGGCGTGCTGGGTAGCGTCGTAGACATACTGGGCGGGCGTCTCCGGGGCGAAGTCGAAGTCAATCGTGCCGGCCAAACCGCCATCCGGAGCTTCCGTCCCGAAGGCATAGGGGGCGAGCTGAGGGATGGTCAGCGAATAGCCACGGTCCTCCGCGCCGGCGCGGAGTGTCGCCGCGGAGGTGTAGACGTTGTAGGGCGGCTCGCGGTCTTTGGTGCGCTGATAGTACTGCTGATAGAAGAACTGGTCCAGGTCGAGCACGCTGCCGCCACGCAGCATGGCCATGATCGGACTGCTGGCGCCAACGTGGGCCAGCACGGCGCCGAACTCCGGCGCGACTTGCAGGTCGCTCAAACGCGCCGACCGAACCGGCCCGATGGTCGCGGCCTCCCGCGACTGGAAGGCCGCCGCGTAGCGGGTGATGCCGCCCTCGGTGACGCTCTCGTACACCACGTCGGCTTGGGAAAGCCCGGACTGCGGGCGCTCCGCCCCCGAGTTGCCGATCTTCACCAACATGGGGCGGCGGGTGACGTCGCCAAGTCCGGCCACCGGAAGGCCGGTGAGCGGGCTGTGAATCGCCGGCCGGGGAGTTGCGGTCGGCGCGGGCGTGTTCGTTGGCGCCGGAGTGGGGGTGTCTTGCGCCATCGGCGCCGGAGAGTGTGGCGCCACACTCTCCGGCGCCGATGGCGCGGCAGTTTGGGAGGCGCATGCCGACAGAAGGACGGCGGCTGACAGGGACATCAGCCAAGCTGACGGACGTGAATGGAGCATGCCGAAAGGACCTCGGGAGCGGGTCACCCATTCTACCTAGCCACGGCGAACCTGGGGGACGCCCGCTTTCGCCCGCCAGCCGATCCGCGGGCGCACTACGCCGAGCTGGGCATCCTCGATGGCAAACCCATCGCAGCCTCCCGCGGCTCAGGCGTCAGCGCCTGCGTGACCCTGCTGGGCCTGGAGTTGGCAGGCATCCACGGAGCAAAGCTCTACCCTGACTCGTACTCGGGCTGGTCAGCCAAAGGCCTGCCGGTAGAGAAGGGCTAACCGCCCCTCTCGGTTAAATATCGACCAGCGTGCAGGCTTCGGCCAGCAGGGACAGCGCCTTAATGTCGATGTCCACGAACACTCGATAGAAGATTGCCACCAGCGCCACGAAGAACAGCACGGCGCCCATCAGCAAGCCCAGGTCGAGCATGCGGCCTATCTCGCCCACGAACAGGCCGAAGATGGACAGCAGCACGGCCGGACCAGTGAACTCCCACTGACGCGAGCCGCGCTTGTGATTGGCCCACTTCTCCAACGCCAGCGTGGCGCCAGGTACGCGCGCCTCTAAGTCTTCCAGATAGGTGATGGCCAGTTCCAGGCGGCCTTCCTCGTCCCGGCGGTTGTTCAGGATGAATTTCATCTCATCCTGCGCCTCGAGGGCCGAAACCGCGCGCCGGACGGCCATCCGCGAGATCGGTCGCAGATAGCGCTGCTCGCGGGCACGCGGTGCTGGCGCTGCCTGTTCGGGCGCCTGCGTCGGGAGTTCGGTTGCCGCTACTGCCATACAGCCTCCTTTATATTATCAACAGCCGCGGCCATGCTTGACTTTTGTCCTGAGCACGGCGAAAGTTGCTCAGGAGGAGTCATCGCATGAGCCTGGCTAACGGCCTGTCCTTGTTCAGGCTTGGCGTTTCGCCCCTGCTGCTGTTGTTCCTGGTGCCTAACACCGCGGTTCGGTCCGCTGTGCTTGCCTTCTTTATCCTCGGCGAGATCAGCGACTTTCTTGATGGGCTCGTCGCGCGCCGCAAGAACCAGGTGTCCGATTTCGGCAAGCTGATCGACCCTATGGCCGACGCGATCTTCCACCTGACCCTGTTCCTCATCTTCCTGACCCTGGGCTTGGCGCCGAGCTGGATGGTGATCGTGCTGGTCTGGCGGGAGATCGCGGTCTCGTCGCTGAGACTCATGGCATCGACGGATCAGCGCTTGGTGATCGCTGCCGCCAAGCCGGGGAAAATCAAGGCCAACGTCCAAGCGCTGGTCATTCTGGTGTTGATCGTGTCGGTCGTGATGCAGCTGCCCTATACGCAGACCATCGGCTTTTGGGGCACGCTGGCCGCGGTGCTGGCGTCGGTGTATTCGGGCGCGTTTTACTTCGTCGGCTACAGGAGCATCCTGGCCTCGGTATACCGCCGCAGCCGGCCCTCGCAGCTGCTGGCGGCTCGGCGCTCTCACGTAACCGCTCCCAGTCCTACGCGGACGGCGAAAGCGGTGGGAGAGGAGCATCGAGAGACAGCGTGAAAGACGAGCGCGAGCGCTGGCGGTCCACGACCGTCGCCAAGGCCACGAAGAGGCAGCCGCTGCGCAAGGAGCGCTTCGAGACGATGAGCGGGCTCCCGCTCGAAGACCTGTACGTGCCTAACGGCGAGCAGCACCCGGGCGAGCCGAGTGAGTACCCGTTCACCCGAGGCATTCACCCAACGATGTACCGCGGCCGGCTGTGGACGATGCGCCAGTACGCCGGCTTCGGCAGCGCTGCGCAGACGAACGAGCGCTTCAAATACCTTCTGCAGGCCGGCCAAACCGGCCTCAGCGTGGCCTTCGACCTGCCGACGCAGTCGGGCCACGACTCCGACTCGCCCTATTCCGAGGGCGAGGTCGGCAAGGTTGGCGTGGCCATCGACTCGTTGGAGGACATGGAGAATCTGCTGGCGGACATCCCGCTGGACAAGGTGACCACCTCGATGACCATCAACGCGCCGGCGGCGGTGCTGCTGGCGATGTACATCGGCGTGGCCGAGAAGCAGGGCGTGCGGGCCGACCAGATCGGCGGCACGATCCAGAACGACGTCCTGAAGGAGTACATCGCCCGCGGCCTGTACATCTACCCTCCAGGCCCGACCATGCGCCTCACCACCGACGTGTTCGCCTACTGCGCCAAGCATGTGCCCCGCTGGAACACCATCAGCATCTCCGGCTATCACATCCGCGAGGCGGGATCGACTGCCGTCCAAGAGGTGGCTTTCACCCTGGCCAATGCTATGGCTTATGTCAAGGCCGCGGTGAGCGCCGGGCTAGACGTGGACGACTTTGCGCCCCGGCTGGCATTCTTCTGGAACGCACAGATGGACTTCCTCGAGGAGATCGCCAAATATCGGGCGGCGCGCCGCATGTGGGCGCGAATCATGGAGGAGCGCTTCGGCGCTCGCAAACCGGCCAGCCAAATGATGCGCTTCCACACCCAAACATCCGGCGCCAGCCTCACCGCCCAGCAACCCCTCAACAACGTCGTCCGCACGGCCATCGAGGCCATGGCGGCTGTGCTGGGCGGCACGCAGTCGCTGCACACCAACTCCTACGACGAGGCGCTGGCATTGCCCACCCAAGAGGCCGTGCGCATCGCGCTTCGGACGCAGCAGATCATCGCCGCGGAGACCGGCGTGGCCAGCACCGCCGATCCACTCGGCGGGTCCTATCTCATTGAGGACCTGACGGATCGGATCGAGCAGGGCGCGTGGGCCTACATCGAGCGCATCGAGGCGCTGGGCGGAGCCGTGGAGGCTATTCAACAGGGATTCCAGCAGACCGAGATCATGCAGGCCGCTTACGAATACCAGCAGCGGCTCGAGTCCGGCGAGCGCGAGATGGTCGGCGTGAACACGTTCGCCATGGAAGAGCCGTCGCGGCCGGACATCCTGCGGCTGGACCCGGAGCTGGCTCAGCATCAGATCGAGCGGCTGCAAGCGCTCCGCAAACGCCGGGACGCCGCGACTATCAGCCGCTCGTTGGACGCGCTCCGACGAGCGGCGTCCGGGACGGACAACCTCATGCCGCCCATCCTGGAGGCGGTCCGCGGTTACGCGACGATCGGCGAGATTTGCAACGCGCTGCGCGACGTGTTCGGCGAATACGTTCCGCCGAGCATAATTTAGCCGTGGCAATCAGTCCCCTCGCCCGTCGCAACGGGAGAGGGCTAGGGTGAGGGAAGCTTAAACGTGGCCAGTAGGCCCATCAGAGTGCTCGTGGCCAAGCCGGGTTTGGATGGCCATGACCGCGGAGCCAAGGTTGTGGCCATGGCCCTGCGCGACGCCGGCATGGAGGTCATCTACACCGGCATCAAGCAGACGCCGGAGCAGATCGTGCGGGCTGCCGTGCAGGAGGACGTCGACGTGGTGGGCCTGTCGTGCCTCTCTGGCGCGCACAACACACTGTTCCCGAAAGTGGTCAAGCTGCTGCGCGAGCAGGGCGCCGAGGACGTGCTGGTGACCGGCGGCGGGATCATCCCTGACGAGGACGTGCCCTACCTGCAGGAGCAGGGCGTGGCCCGTATCTTCGGCCCCGGCACCTCAACGCGCGACATCGTGGAGTACATCAAGACCTCGGTCGAGCCGTGATCTCGCGCATCGACCACATCGGCGTTGCCGTCAGGAGCCTCGAGGAGCGGCTGACGCTCTACCGGGACGTGCTTGGCCTAGCCGGCATTCACGTGGAGGACGTGCCGGCTGAGAACGCCCGGGTCGGCTTCGTGCCCCTGGGGGACAGCGAAATCGAGCTGCTGGAATCGACCTCGCCGGACGGCGTGCTGTCGCGCTTTATCGACAAGCGCGGCGAGGGCATCCACCACATCGCCCTCGAGGTCCAGGATTGCCAGACGGTGCTGGACAAGCTGCGAGCCGCGGGCCTACGCACCCTGGACGAGACCCCCCGCCCCGGCGCCCGCGGCACCCGCGTGGCCTTCGTCCACCCCAGCGCCACCGGCGGCGTGCTGATCGAGCTGGTCGAGCACCCGCGCAGCTAAATTAGCTGTCGTTTTTGATACTGCCAGTTCGCATCTTCTCACGAGCCGGTTTCAGCCGTGACCTGCAAGAGGCAGCCAAGCAAGACGCTCAGGTCGATCTGATAAGCCTCGAGGAGTTCCTGAAGCCGGCGGCTTAGTAGGCTCGAGCGAAGATCACTGGCCCCTCGGAGGGCTGCCCGCAGTTGACGCACGCGCCCGGGCGCTTGTCGCGGTCGAACGGGATGTTCCGAATCGTTCCGCCGGTTTTTTCCTTGACGGCCAGCTCGCAAGCGGTCTGGCCGCACCAGTCTGCCCATACGAACTTGCGGGCGGCAATGGCCTCCTGCAGCTCGCCAAAGCCGCCGGCCGAGACCGTGTTCTCCGCCAGAAAGGCCCGAGCCCGAGCCAGCATGTCTCCCTGGATCGTGCGCAGCGTGTCCCCCACGGCTTGGCCAATGCCTTCGAGCGGCACGGCGCGTTTCACCGGCTTGCCATCGTCGCCCAGCTCATCACGGCGGACCAGGAGCGCCTGGCCGGCAGCGATGTCGCGCGGGCCAATCTCGACCCGCAGGGGCACGCCGCGCAGGTCCCACTCGTTGTACTTCCAACCGGGCCGGTACTCGTCGCGCGCGTCGAAATGCACGCGAAAGTCTGACAGCTGGCGCTGCAGGCCTTCGACGGCTTCACTGACCTGCCGCTGCTGGTCTTCGTTGCTCCATACCGGGACGATGACCGCCTGATAGGGGGCGACGTTGGGCGGCATGATCAAGCCGCGCTCGTCGCCATGGACCATGATGACGGCGCCAATCATGCGCGTGGTCATGCCCCAGGAGGTGGTCCAGGCGTAGCGGACCTCCTTGTCCACGTCCTGGAACTTGATGTCGAACACCTTGGAGAAGTTCTGCCCCAGGTCGTGCGAGGTTCCCGCTTGCAGGGCCTTGCCGTCGCCCATCATGGCCTCGATGCTGAAGGTTCGAAAAGCGCCCTTGAACTTCTCGTTCTCGGTCTTCTGGCCGGGGATGACCGGGATGGCCAGCTCGTTCTCGACAAAGTCCTGGTAGACGCCGAGCATGCGCATGACCTCTTCCTCGGCTTCCTCGTGCGTGCGGTGGACGGTGTGGCCTTCCTGCCACAGGAACTCTGTTGTGCGCAGGAAGAAGCGGGTGACCTTCTCCCAGCGCAGCACGTTGCACCATTGGTTGATCAGGATCGGCAGGTCGCGCCAGGACTGAACCCATTTCGAATAGGTCTCGCCGATGATTGCTTCTGACGTGGGCCGGATCGCCAGGCGCTCATCGAGATCGTCCTGGCCGCCGCGCGTGACCCAGGCGACTTCCGGCGCAAAGCCCTCGACGTGCGCGGCCTCCTTGGCCAGCAGGCTCTCCGGGATGAGCAGCGGAAAGTACGCGTTCTGGTGGCCAGTCGCCTTGAAGCGCTTGTCGAGATGCTGTTGGATGTTCTCCCACAGGGCATAGCCGTAGGGCCGGATGACCATGCAGCCATGCACCAGCGACCAGTCCGCCAGCTGGGCCTTGAGGACCACGTCCGTGTACCAGCGCGAATACTCGTCCTCGCGGCTGGCGATGCTCCGGACGAACTGCTCGTTGCTCACAGGGAAAATTCTACGGTGCCGCGGCCCGCGGCAGCCGACCAGCTTGCTTCACAGAGGGCGGTGTGCCATCATTTGGTCGCGGCCGAAGGCCGCCCACGATCGCGTAGCTCAGCTGGATAGAGCGCAACCCTGCGGAGGTTGAGGCCGGAGGTTCGAATCCTCTCGCGATCACCCCATCTTCTCGAGCCCAATCGGGCCTACCTTGTGTTACTTGCCTCTGTCCGCCAATCGTTGCTGGAGGAATGCCAGCACGGCGGCTTCTTCGGGCGACAGATCGGCCACGGAGTGATGGAGCTCCTGCTCCGCCCGCTGTTGCAGGCCGTCCAGCATCGTGCCGGCCAGGTAGGCGTCGAGCACGGCCGGATGGATGTAGCACTTGCGGCAGATGGCTTTGGTGTTGCCCAAGCGGGCGGCGACTGACTCAATGGCCTGGACCACGTTCTTCTTGGCCTGGGCCTGCGAGTCGAACGCTTCGAACTCGCGCAGCGCCTGGGCGGCGAGGACCGTGCCTGACCAGGTACGGAAATCCTTGGCGCTGAAGTCCTGGCCGGTGATCTCGCGCAGATAGTCGTTCACATCTTCGGAGTCCACGCTGCGGTAATCGCCGTCCCCGTCGCGGTACTGGAACAGTCGCTGGCCGGGGATGTCGCGGCATTGTTTGACGATGCGCGCCAGCCTCCGGTCATGCAAGGCGATGGTGTGGTCCTTTCCGCTCTTGCCTCGGAAACTGAAGCGAACGTCTGAACCAGAG
>DAIUFO010000028.1:0-18323 GCA_036844545.1 Chloroflexota bacterium | reverse complement strand
TGTACTTCATGGTGCAGGACCCCAGCGGGTAGAAGCCGGAGTCGATGGCGTAGTTGCGCTGCGACAGGTGGGTGAAGTGGCGGACCACATCCAGCTCGCCGATCTCGGGGATGCGCAGCTCGGTCCTTTGCAGGCGCGCAGCCAAGTCGTCCATCGGGGGCACATCCAATTCCGGCAGCTGGTGTCCCGGGACGCCACTATCGGACAGCTCGCTGAGCAGCTGTTCAGGCTGCGGGCCTTCACTAGGGGCTCCCTCACCCTGACCCTCTCCCGCTGCGGCGGGCGAGGGGATGAAGGGCATCGGTTCGGCAATCATGCCGCCACCTCCTCGAGAGCCTCGACCAGGCGGTCGATGTCCTCCCGCGTGTTCTGCTCGGTGAACGCCAGCAGCAGACCGGGCTCGAGCTCGGGGTAGTCCCGGCCTACCGGCAGCCCGCCCAGCAGCTTGCGGGCGACCAGCCGCGACCGGATCTCGGGCCCCGGCAGCGGGCAGGCCAGCAGCAGCTCGTTGTAGAACGGCGCCGGCGTGAGAATCCCGTACCCGGCCGGCACGCGCGAGGCGAAGTACGCCGCCTTGGCGTGCGACTGCCGGGCCACTTCCCGCAAGCCGGAGGGCCCCATCAGCGACAGGTAGGCGGTGATGCCGATGGCCAGCAGCGTCTGCGAGGTGCAGATGTTGGAGGTTGCCTTCTCACGGCGGATGTGCTGCTCGCGCGCCTGCAGCGTCAGCACAAAGCCACGCCGCCCGTCGTGGTCCGTGGTTTGCCCGGCGATGCGGCCGGGCAGCTGCCGGATGTGCTCGCTCCTGCAGGCCATCAGCCCGGCCCACGGCCCGCCGTATTGCAGCGGCAGACCCAGCGGCTGGCCCTCGGCCGTGGCGATGTCCGCGCCCCACGCGCCGGGTGTCTTCAACAGCCCCAGCGAAGTGGGGTCCGCGACGCACACGATGAGCAGCGCGCCGCGCTCGTGGACGGCATCGGCCAGACCGTCGAGATCGTGGATGTGCCCGAAGAAGTCCGGCTGCTGCACGACCACGCAAGCAGTGTGAGCGTCCACCAGGTCCAGCAGCCGCGACTCCAGCAGCCGGCCGTCGTCCAGGGAAACATGGCTGGACACGATCTCCACTTCGCGAGCGGTGACATACGTCCGAGCCACAGCTTGCCAGTGCGGATTGAGCGAGCCGGCGAACACTGCCCGTTCCCGCTGCGTAATCCGCTGAGCCATCAGCAGCGCCTCGCCCACGGCCGAGGCCCCGTCGTACACCGACCCGTTGGCCACGTCCATGCCCAGCAGCTCGCAGCTGAGCGACTGGAACTCGAACATCGCCTGCAACGTCCCCTGGCTGATCTCCGGCTGGTAGGGCGTATACGCGGCGTAGAACTGCGGCAGGCCCATGATGTGGCTCACGGCCGCCGGCGAGTAGTGGTTGTAGGCGCCGCCGCCAATGAAGCATGGCCAGTCCTTCACAGACACGTTCTGGCCGGCGATCTGCGCCAGATGCCGGCCAACCTCCATCTCCGTCAGCGCCGGCGGCAAATCCAGCGTCGGAAAACGCGCCCCAGCCGGCACGTCGCCAAACAGCTCCTCGATGCTCCCCACGCCGATTGTGCGCAGCATCTCCGAGCGATCGCCCGGCGAAAGCTGAGTAAACGCGGGCATCTAGCCCGGCCTCCTTTTGTCATTCAGAGCGCAGCGAAGAATCCGTACCTGTCCCGGCATGAAATACCCTCCTAAACCTTTGGTGCCCTAGGCCGAGTGCGATGCGGCACAAACGGCAGCTTGGTGACGGTGGCTCCGACCTCTCGGCCGCGGATGTCCAGCCCAAGCCGCGTCCTGGCCTCCGCGAGATCGCGAGCCACATAGCCCATGGCGATGCTTCTCCGCAGGGTCGGTGAGAACGTCCCGCTGGTGAGCTGCCCCACCTGCTTATCGCCGGTGACCAGCGGGAAGCCCGGCCGCGGCACCCCGCCGCCCGCATCGACCAGCAGCCCCACCAGCTTGCGGCTTGGCCCCTGCCCTTTCAGCTTCGCCAGTGCCTCGCGACCGGCGAAGCCCTCCTTGGCCGGCGACACCGTCCAACCCAAGCCCGCTTCGTAGGGATTAGTCGTCTCGTCGATCTCGTGGCCGTACAGCGGCATGCCGGCCTCGGTGCGCAGCGTGTCCCGAGCACCCAGCCCGCACGGCACAGCGCCGCCCGAAGCAAGTTCCTCCCACAGCCGCTCCGCGTCAGAGGCTTCGACGTACACCTCGAAGCCGTCCTCGCCGGTGTAGCCGGTGCGGGCCACCAGCGCGGCGCTGCCGCCCACGGACGTCTCGACGAAGCTGTAGCCGGCCATCGACTCCAGATCGGCCGAGCACAGCGGCTGCAGCAATTCCTGCGCTGCTGGCCCCTGCAGCCCGATCAGCGCCGTCTCGAATGTCCGGTCGTCGATGGCCGCCAGCAGGTTCGCTTGGTCGCGCTGCTCCTGAAACCAATCCACGTCCTTCTGCCGGTTGGAGGCGTTGAACACGAACAGAACCTCCGCCTCGCTCAGCAGGTAGGCGATCACGTCGTCCAGGATGCCGCCTTTGGTGTCGCACAGCAGCCCGTAGGCGGCCTCGCCCGGGCGCAGCCGGCTCAGATCGCGCGTCATGCAGCGCTGGGCCAGCGCAAAGGCATCTTGCCCGCGCAGGTACACGCGCCCCATGTGGGACAGATCGAACAGCCCGCACGCGGAGCGGACAGCGTTGTGCTCGGCCACGATCCCGCCGGCGTACTGCACCGGCATGTCCCAGCCGGCGAAATCCACCATGCGCGCGCCGGAGCGCCGATGGAGGTCGTTGAGGGCGGTCTGCAGCGGTTCAGCCATGCGGTCGTCTGTCGATGGTCGACCATCGACCAGCCGTTAGTGTACCCTGTAGATCACGTGGCCGCGATCTTTCCTCGGCTGAGCCCGCGCACCTACCGGCAGGACGTGGTGGCTTCGATCCGCGCTGCCATCAACGACGGCGCCCTCAAGGGCGGCACGCCCTTGGTCGAACGGCGCATCGCCGAGGATATGGGCATCAGCCGTGCACCTGTGCGCGAAGCGCTGCGCCAGCTCGAAGAGGAAGGGCTGCTGGTCAACATCCCGTTCAAGGGCTGGTACGTCACCGAGGTCAGCCCCAAGGCCATGGCTGAGATCGTGTCGCTCCGCCGCGTGGTCGAGGCCTTTGCCGCCGAGCGGACGACGGCTCTCGCGACAGCGTCCGACCTGCGCGACCTGCAGCGCTTGCACGCCGACATGGAGCGCGCCGCCGCCAAGGACGACGCCGACAAGCTGCTGGAGCTGCACCTGCGTTTCCATGGCCGCTTCTACGAGCTGGCCGGCCACGACTTGCTGCGCCAGGTGTGGGCCACCATGGAGGGGCAATTGCGCCTGTACCTCCGCCTCCACCAGATGACCTACGACACGCTGCCCCACTATGTCGAGGCCCATCGACCCATCGTCGATGCCCTGGCGGAGCGCGACGCCGAAGCTCTCAAAGCCGCCATCATCGGCCACCTGGCCGAACACACCGACCAGCTGATCCACGAACGCTGAACTCTGAATCGCTGGCTGCCGTCCAGCGGCGCATCCTCAACTGGTACCGCGCCCACGGCCGCGACCTGCCCTGGCGCCGCACCCGCGATCCCTACCGCATCCTCGTGGCCGAGGTGATGCTCCAGCAGACGCAGGTCGATCGCGTGCTGCCCAAGTACGAACAGTGGCTCGAAGCCTTCCCCGATCTCGAGGCCCTGGCCGACGCGCCCACCGCGGAGGTAATTCGGCTGTGGGCGCCGCTCGGCTACAACAGCCGCGCCGTCCGGCTGCAGGCCATCGCCCGCCAATGCGTCGCTGCCTTCGCCGGCCGCATGCCTGCCAGCTTCGACGAGCTGCGCCAACTCAAGGGTGTCGGCCGCTACAGCGCCGGCGCCGTCGCCTGCTTCGCCTACGAGCAGCCGGTCACCTTTTGGGACACCAACGTCCGCCGCGTGCTGGCTCGCGTCTTCCGTGGGCATGAGGCCAACCCGTCCGAGGCCGAGATGGAGGTACTAGCCGCCGAGGTCCTGCCGGGAGGCGAGGCGTACGACTGGCACCAAGCGCTGATGGACCTGGGCGCGACGATTTGCCTGGCCCGCAATCCGCGCTGCCACCTCTGCCCAGCCGTGGACGAGTGCGCCGCTCAGCCCGCCATCCTGTTCGCTCCGCGCGTGCTGGCCGAACGCAAGGCGCCCTACAACGCCCAGCCGTTCGAGACTACCAACCGCTATTTTCGCGGCCGCGTGGTGGACGCCCTCCGCGCGCACTCCCCGCTTTCCGTTGACGAGCTCGCCTCCTGCCTCGGCCGCGACGAGCCCGCCTGGCTCGAGAAGTTGGTTGCCGGCTTAGCCCGCGATGGCCTCCTCGTCCGTGAGGGGGACCTGGTCAGCCTGCCAAGCTGATTTAGTCTAGCCGGGCCCTCACCCCAGGCAGTCATCATGTTTCCACGAAAGAAGGCATTGACGAGCTGATCAACCTGCAACCGGACGGCCGGCACGTCAAAGCCCTTTCAGGTACGGCAGGTGCGCGCTGTTCTTGTGAAATACAAGCTGGCGGAGTAGAGCGATGGACGGCGCGCGAGTTGGGGCGCCCGATCCCAGAGCCCGTGACCGCTACCACGGCCTAAAGTTTCAACCAGGGGTAACGGACCGCTCGGCCGCTGGGCAGGTGGGCAGGCTAGGTTGCCCACGAATGGCGGAGCGCGGCTCGTCACTGCCACGCCGTCAATCATGTGCCAGAGGTGCGCGCGCGCCCCGCGGTGCTTGACCTGACGACCTGACCAGACGACGAGTTTCGCCAGCTGCCAAGGAGGACTTCCGCCAAGGCAATTAACGAGCTCCGCCAACGTTATCGTGTGCCGCTGCGCGAGTGCTGCGATAAACAAGCGGACAGGTCGTGAAGGCCGGCAAGGAGGCAACGACCTGGCCTATTTGGGGGAAGGCGCTTGTCCACCGCGGCTGTTTGCCGCGGGCTTTTGGACGGAGTGCGGCGCCGCCGCACGGCGCGTTGAGCCGCGCCTCACCGTTCGGCGGCAGCCACGTGACCATCCAAGCCAAGCCGGCCTGCTGCCCGCACTGCGACTCGCGGGCCATCGTCAAGCGTCGCGGGCCCTCAGGTGTGGGGACGGTCCGGGACGCATTGGGCTAACTGGGTATTGAGAATTGAGGGTAGCCGTCAGCCAGCGGGCGCGGGAGCGTGTGACGCGATGCGCTCATACAGGGCATCGGGGGCGATGTCCAGATCACCGGGCCAAACGACCGTACCAGCGTCCGGATCGACCCTCACGCGCTCGAACTCACCCGGCCGTTCCCAACGCTGAAACACACCTTGGCCGACCAGGTGAGAGAGATCGTCCTCGCCCATTGTGCCATCGGCGAAGCGCACCCAGAGCCGATAGCCTGGGAGCGGGCGCGCTTCGACAACAATTGGTTGCATCGTCACCAGCTTATCGCAGCGGCTCAATAGGCTCAACGGGCACTCGGTTCGCCGCGCGCTCCCAGTTGGCCATGAGCTCAGCGCCATGGACCTCCGCCCATTCGAGCACCAAGCCGAGAGCTCGGGGCGGCAAGTCGCTGGCAATGACGCCCGGGCCGCTGATCGCGATGCTGGCCCATTGCCCGCCATAGCGCGCGTGGAAGTGAGCGGGCGGATGGTCCTGGTGGTAAAGGTAGATTGCGATCCCGAAAAACTCTGAGATCTTCGGCATGCCTTCCCTGTCAATTGTCCCGTAGTTGGCAAAGCCGGCGTGGGGTGCGTCGGGAGACGCCCGATGAGCTATCCCAAACCACCGCCCCGCCGCCAGCGGAACGGCGCCTGCCGAGCACACTTGCGCGCGCATCCCTCACTGCCGCGATTTCCTGACCGCGGGCAAGCATCGATGGGCTATCACCGCCTTGTTCTACTCGGCTCTGCCACGCGTGAACGCGTATCTGGCCGGATGTGCGCATCAGATCGCCAGGAGGTGGAGCAGCGGAATGCGGCCTTCCGGCTACGAGACGCGCTCACCCTTCGCCACGTGACCGGGCAGAAGAAAGGTCTTGATCAGCTCGCCCTCGCCACAGCCGGTCATGCCGGAGAATCGCTTGTACCACTCACCGTCCGGTACCAGCGGCTCCGTGTCGAGCCACTGCGCGAGCAATTCAAGCTGTGTCGCCGGAATCTGCCGGCTGTGGATGCGATCCAATAGATGGTGGAACAGCGCGGGCGGAAGATTTTGGCGGCGAACCTTCGGCACAGCCGCGTCAAATGCCGTAAAAGCCGCGCGTGAGGCGTTCCTTGATGCGCGCGGCCTCGATGGCATCGGACGCGAATGCCAGCTGCTTCGCGAGCAGCCCCAGCTCCTCAGGGCTGAGGCGGTTGCCCTGCCCTTCGAGCGCCGTCAACTCCGCCGTCTCGAGCGTGATCTCCTCGCCAGTCGGCTTGCGGGCGACGACCCTGCCGCCGGTCAACGCCTGACGCACGAACCAGTGGTATACCGCAAGCGCGTTTTTGATCACCTCTGTTCGTTTGGAGTGTGTCAACTCAGCCATCTGGTCGACGAGTGCCAGCTCGGTCGCGGTTAACACGGGTTGGACTCTTGCCATTACTCGTCTCAGCTCACTTTCTACTCCAAGTTTACTCCTCTGTGCGCGTCCGTGGCAAGATCCAGCCACCTCGATTCCCCCTTCGGCGGTCAAACGGGTGCCCGGGACCCGCGAGTACTTGTCAGACCTTGAGGTATTCCCTGAGCGCCTTACGTATCACCTCGCTCGGCACGATGCGATCGCGTGCGGCCCGCTCGGCAAGCGCGTCAGAGAGATCGGGCGGAAGCCGCACCTGGGTGACCTTAGCGGCAGCAGCGCCGATTGGTGGCCGACCACGAGGATGCAGCTTAGCGGGATCGAAGCCGCGCTCAGCCTCGTCCGCCAGCCGCTCTATGACGGCATCGGTAATTTCGACACCTCCGGATGTGCCATAGCTCTTAGGCATCGTCTTCTCCTTTGGGAAGGTATCGCTTGTATTGGGACTGCATCTTCATCGCGTGGATGGCCATGTCGCGCCCATCATCGAAGTGGAGAACCACCGCCTGGTCGATCCCGTGCCGCTGGGCCGGCCGGTAGACCTCCACAGGCAATTATTGTACTACGAAAGTGCAATTAGCTCGCAGGAACTCCTGCACGTTGGCTTTGAGCCGTCCCCACGTCAAGTCGACCAGCTCACGCTCCGCCGGGCTCAGCGCCGCCCACACCTTCCCTACCTCCGGGAAGGCGAAGATGTCCCACGCCCAGAATTCCGAGGCCGCTGGCCACGGCTCCGACGCCAGCACACCCTCCGTACCGGACTCAGTCCACGTGGCCAGCAGCTGCCCGCCCTCGGCGATGGCCACCGCCTCCGACCACAAGCCCCTCCGGTCAGAGAGGCCCGCCGCCAGCTGCCGCAGCCGCGTCCGTCCCTGCCGCTGCGTCAGCAGCGGGTCCCATCGCCCGGCCAGCGCCGGTACCTCCAGCCCGCCGTCGGACGCGATGGCCAGCCCCTCCGAGGAGTAGGCTAGGGCCTTGGCAGCAGCATTGCCGGACAGGTCGGCGGCCGTTTCCGGCACGTCGAGCGCCACGGCCGCCTCGACCGGCTGCAGCGGCAAGCCCTCGAGCAGCCAGCGCAGCTGCGCGCGTTTGGCGGCATTGGACGTGGCCAGCACGATCGGCTGCGACATGCCGCAAAGGATAGGCAGCGCAAATGTTCTAGAATGAAAACATCGCGAGTAAGCTCAACGCTCCCACCGAGCTGGACCTTTACGCGGTCCTTGGCGTCGAGCCGGATGCCAGCGATGAGGCCATCCGCCGCCAGTTCAAGCGCCTGGCCAAAGCCTTCCACCCCGACCTGAACCCCGACCCGGCCGCGGCAGTCCGCATGAAAGCCTTGAATGAGGCCTACCGGGTGCTGGGCGATGCCGCCCGCCGGGCGGTGTACGACAACATGTGGGGCATCAGGCGCTGGGCGGAGGAAGACGAATTCAGCGCCAGCGCCGGCGGACGCTCTCTGCGCCGTTTCGAGAACGAGCTGGACGAGATGTCCATCCAAGAGATGCTCAGCCGCAAACGAGCGGCGCGTGAGCTGCTGGTCCGCAAGGCTGATTACCGCCTGTACCACGTGTCCTCACTGGACCGCCAAAGCTGGTTTCGTGTCAGCGTCGACAACGGCTGCCACTGCCCTGATACGCAAGGCGCGGCCGGGCCATTCGGCTGCAAGCACTGGTACGCCATGGAGGCCTTCCGCAACAACGGCGATAAGCCCATTGAGCCGCGGCCCCAAGCGCCATCGTTCGCCGGCAAAAGATAGCGGCCCGCTCCGGGCACCCTCAAGAACTACATTTCCACCATCCTGGCCAAAACCGCCCTCCGCGACCGCACCCAAGCCGCCCGCCACGGCCTGACCTGACGTAGAATCGGCGCAATGGCCCTAAGCGAAGCCCAGCGTCAGGAGGCGGCAGATAGGCTGGCCGAGGCCGAGCGCACTCGCACGCCTATCGACCGGCTGACGGACCTGTACCCCGGCATCGACGTCGCCGACGCGTACGATGTCCAGCTCCGCCAGATCGAGGCCAAGAAGGCCGCCGGCGCGACGGTCGTCGGCAAGAAGATCGGCCTCACCGGCAAGGCCATCCAACAGCAACTCGGCATCTCCACGCCGGACTACGGCCACCTCATGGACTACTTCCCCATCCCGGACGGTGGCGGGGTGAGGTGCGACGAGATGATCTGGCCTCGCATTGAGCCCGAGATCGCCTTCGTGCTGGACAAGCCGCTGCGCGGGCCGGGCGTGAACGTGGCCCAGGTGCTGGCGGCCACACGCTACGTCACGCCGGCGTTCGAGATCATCGACAGCCGCATCAAGGATTGGAAGATCAAGTTTGAGGACACGGTCGCCGACAACGGCTCGTCGGCCCGCTGCGTGCTGGGCAGCGAGCAGCGGCCGGTCCACGAGGTGGACTTGCGGCTCGTGGGCATGGTGCTCAAGCACAACGGTGAGGACATCGCCAACTCTTCCGGCGCCGCGGCTTTGGGCCATCCGGCAGCGGCGGTGGCGTGGCTGGCCAACGCCCTGGCCGAGTTCGGCATCGGCCTCGACGCGGGCGAGATCATCCTTCCGGGCGCGTTGACCAAGTCCTACGACGCCAAGCCCGGCGACACCTTCAGCGCCTCGTACGACGGAATGGGGAGCGTCAATGTCCGCTTCGTCTGACGTCAAAGCCTTCGCCACACGGTTGTTCGAGGCGCAGCACGAGCGCCGCCCCATATCGCTGCTGACCAACGAGCGAGCCATTACCGAGCGAGAGGCCTATGACATTCAGTGGGCCCTGGTCGAAGAGCATCTGGCCCGCGGCGGCAAAGTCGTGGGCAAGAAGACCGGCTTGACCAGCAAGGCCAAGCAGGTCCAGATGAATACCGGCGAGCCGCTGTACGCCTACCTCATCGACAGGACCATCCTCAGCGACGGCGCTCACATCAAGCGCTCCGATCTGATCCATCCCCGCGTCGAATGCGAGGTCGCCTTCGTCATGGGCCGGCAGCTCCACGGCCCAGGCGTGACAGGAGACCAGGTTCTCAACGCCACCCAGCACGTGCTGCCGGCGCTCGAAGTCATCGACAGCCGCTACGACAACTTCAAGTTCACCCTGCCCGACGTGGTCGCCGACCAGGCCTCGGCCGCCAACGTGGTCCTGGGCGGCCGAGCCCGCTCGCCCAACGGGTTGGACCTGCGGCTGCTGGGCATGGTGCTCCAGATCAATGGCGAGGATGTGGCCACCGGCTCGGGCGCGGCCGTGCTCGGCCATCCGGCCGATTCCGTGGCCTGGCTGGTGAACAAGATGGCCGAGATGAACGCCGGCGGTCTCGAAGAGGGCGACCTGGTCATGTCCGGCGGCCTCGTCGAAGCCTTCCCCGTCGAACCGGGCGATCATCTGCGCGCCGAATTCGACCATCTGGGATCTGTCAGCCTTCGCTGCGTTTGATACCCTCGCCAGCCACGCCGGGGAGGACGATCCCTCCGGCTCGGTAAGCGAGCCCATCTACCAGACCTCGGCCTTCTTCTTCGACGACCTCGAGTCGGCCGGCCGCGTCCTGGCCGATCCGACGCAGGGCTTCGTCTACGGCCGCAACGGCCTGCCCAACCACGTCACCCTGGAGCGGACTATTGCCCAACTCGAAGGCGCCGAGGCCGCCTACTGCTGCGGCTCGGGCATGGGCGCGCTGGCCATCGCCTTCCTGGCCCTCCTGAAATCGGGCGACGAGGTGCTGGCCACCACCGACCTCTACGGCGGCACCCCCGCGCTGCTCACCGCCGAGCTGGGGCGCTTCGGCGTCACCACCCGCTGTGTCGACTCGCGCGATCCCGCCGCCTTCACCTTTACCGGCCGCACCAAGCTGGTCGTCGTCGAGCCGCTGTCCAATCCAACTGTCCGCGTCTGCCCCTTGGACGCCGTGGCCCGGCTGGCCCACGAGCACGGCGCGCTGTTGTTGGTCGACAACACCACGCCCACGCCCTACCTCTGCCGCCCGCTGGAGCACGGCGCGGACCTGGTGGTCCACAGCGCCACCAAGTTCCTCAGCGGCCATCATGACGTCACCGGCGGCCTCACCGCCGGGCCGCGCGAGCTGCTGGATCGCATCCGCACCTGCGGCGTTCGCACTGGCGGCTTCATGGCCCCGCTGGACGCCTGGCTCACCGTGCGCGGCATCAAGACGCTCGCGATCCGCATGCGCCAAGCCTGCGACAACGCTGAGCGGCTGGCGGCCTGGCTGGCTGCCAACCCGCGCGTCCGCCAGGTCCTCTACCCCGGTCTGCCCTCGCACCCCCAACACGGCGTCGCCGCGGGGCTTCTGCAAGGCGGCTTCGGCGCCATGCTCTCCTTCGAGATCGACGGCGACCCTGCCAAGTTCGTCGAGCGCCTCGAGCTGGTCCGTTTCGTCGCCTCCTTCGGAGGCGTCACCACCACGCTGTCCCACCCCGCCAGCACCTCCCACCGCGGCCTCTCGCCCGAAGCTCGCCACGCTGCCGGCATCCCCGCCGGCCTCCTCCGCCTGTCCGTCGGCATCGAGTCGGCCGACGACCTCATAGCCGACTTCGCCCAGGCGCTGGCCTAGCTCTCCCCCACTAACCGGAGCGCCGGCCTGGGAACGGGCTCGCCGGCGGCTGCCTCCAGCGGCAAGGGCAGGGTCGTGAGCATTGTGAGCTGGGGGCGGGCGTCCGGGCGCGGCGCCACGCTGGGCGCTGGCCCGTCGACGGGCAGCAGGCAGTCGTCCGGCGACACGTCCACGCGGACGCGCTCGAACTCGGCTGATCCGGCCGCACCGGCCCGGTGGCGGAAACCGGCCGTCACCACCAGCTCCGGGCGCACCCAGCAGGCGATGAACGGCGCTGGCTCGGCGAACGGCGAATGGTCCACCTGCAGCGCGTTGAGCACGGCGAACAGCTCGTTCCGCGGGCGCTCATCCTCAGGTGGTTGGATCGCCGTAACGAAGCGCAGCTCGCCCTCGGCTCCGTACGCGCCGAGCAGCAGCTCGATGCTGCGGCTGCCCCCGAAGATGTGCAGGCTGTAGCCGCCCACCACCAGCTCCCGGCTGTCGTGGCCGGCTGCCAGCCAGCCGAAGCCTCCCGGTGAGTACAGCCCGTCCTTGGGCTTGGCCAGGATGCCTTCCAGCTGACTTTCGGATGACGCTTGGAACAGTGCTCGCCCCTCGCTCTCGAAATACTCCGCCAGGTACAGGCAGTCGGCCTGGTGCAGCGTCTCGGCGAGCAGCCGCTTGCGGCGGGCCAGCGGCTCGCCAAGCAGCCAGCGCTGCCCCCGGAACAGCAAGTCCGACGCAAGGAAGCAGGCCGGCTTGCGCAGCGCTTCCGCTTCGATCAGCGCCGGATCGGCCAGCCGCAGCCGCCACTGCGGCGCGTCGAAATCGGGGTGGCCGCCCTCGTCTACGATCACGATCTCGCCGTCCACCAGCAGTGGCTGCTCGGCCGCGGAGTGGCACAGGAAGCCCAGCTCGGGGAAGCGCGCTGTCACATCGCCCTGGCGGCGGTTGTGCAGGCGCACCTGGCCGCCGGAGATCGAGGCCAGCGCCCGGATGCCGTTCCAGCGCGTCTCGAACAGGTACTCGGCCGAATCGAACGGCTCTCCCACCGGCCGGGACCGCATCGGCTCGACATGCCCGGGCACCTCGAGCGCGGCCTCTTCCAGGCCAAGAGTGAGCTGCGTGGGAGTCAGAGCGAGCCCTTCCGCCCTTTGTCATGCAGAGCGAAGCGAAGCATCCGTCGCCTGGCCATCGAAGCTCCCATGCTGCAGTCCAATGTACGCGATGGCGTCGCCCCTGCCGCCGTTATACTTGCTGGTACCTCGATTTCCGATGAAGGAGGCGGCCCTACACGTGGACGACGGTCATAGTACCCAGTCCGAGATGACAGTCACAGCGCCCGCCTCCGGAGCAGCACCGGCCGACTGATTCGGCACCGGCTCCTGGGGCGGAGATTCCCTTCCCAAGGAGGTGGTCCACATGGCGTTTCTCAGCCAAATTGTCGGTAAGCCGGTGTACGACAACCGGCAGCACAAAGTCGGCACCATCGAGGACGTTTGCGTCCCCGCCCAGCAGCTGCCCTACCCGCGTATCACCGCCATCAAAGTTGGCCCGCGTTGGGTGCCCTGGCAGCAGGTCGCAAGCCTCGAAGGCGCGCCCAAGCTGCGCGTCAGCCAGGACGAGATCCGTGAATACGCCCTGAAGCCCCACGATGTGCGCCTGCGCGAGGAGGTGCTCGACCATCAAGTCGTCGACGTTGAAGGCCGCAAGGTCCGGCGAGTGAACGACCTGGCCATCTCGGCCACCAACGGGCACTATTCCCTGCTGGGCGTGGACATCTCGACCCGCGCCCTGTTCCGCCGCCTGGGTGTCGGCGGCGTACTGGGCAAGCTGGGCCTGCACGACACGGAAGACCTGATTGCCTGGGAGGACGTCGATCCCGTCCGCAGCGATACCGCTGTCGGCGTCCGCCTCCGCCGATCGCGCGAGACCATTTCCCGCCTGCACCCGTCCGACCTGGCCGACATCGTCGAGGAGCTGACGGTGGCCGAGGGCGTCCACCTGCTGAGCAACCTCGACGACCAGATCGCCGCCGACGTCCTCGAGGAGGTAGAGGAGGAACGCCAAGCCGACCTCCTCGAGCAGATGGAAAGCGAGCGAGCGGCCGACATCCTCGAAGAGATGGCCCCCGACGACGCCGCCGACGTCCTGGCCGAGATGGACCCCAAGAAGGCCAACGAGGTCCTAAGCCTCATGGACGCCGAGGAGTACGAGGACGTTGCGGAGCTGCTCGGCTACGACGAGGACACGGCCGGCGGCATCATGACCACCGACTATGTGGCCGTCTCACAAGGCCTCACCGCCGCCGCCACCGTCAACCACATCAGGTCCACCTGCCGCGACATCGACATGATCTACAACGTCTACGTCGTCCGCGACCTCGAAAGTGAGGAGCTCGTCGGCGCCGTCACCTTGCGCGACCTGATCATGGCCAACCCCAAGGCCAAGCTGTCTGACATCATGCACGCCGATCCCGTCAAGGTCAACGTCGGCGACCACCAAAACGAAGTGGCCAAGACCATCGCCAAGTACAACCTGATGTCGGTGCCCGTGGTCAACGACACCGGCCAGCTGCAGGGCATCGTGACCATCGACGACGCCATCGATATCCTCCTCCCCACCGCCTGGAAGAAGCGCCTCCCTAGGATGTTTTAGGAAAAGGCCAGCCGCCAAGCCAGCTAGAATTAGAGAGGATAATCCCGTTGGTTGGGGGGTGTTCCATTGAAGCTGAACGTGGCCCAGCTGCTGAAGGCCCCGGTCGGGACCACCCGTGAATACGACCTGGAAGAGACCTTCCGAGAGGTCGAGGACCAACAGCTCACGCGGCCGGTGAAGGTCCACCTGCACCTTACGCGCATCAACGACGGCGTCCTGGCGCGCGGCGACGTTGAGACGGCGCTGGGCACACCTTGCGGCCGTTGCACCGAGCCTGCCGAGCTTCCGCTGCGGTTCCACTTCGACGAGCAGTTCCGGCCCACGCTCGATATTGCCACCGGTCACCCGCTCAAGGAGGACGAGAAGGATCTCGCCGAGCCCGCTTATACCGTCGACGCGAACCATCTGATGGATATGGACGAGGTCGTCCGCCAGGGCATCGTGCTGGAAGCGCCTATGCACCCCCTTTGCCGCGCCGAGTGCCAGGGCCTTTGCCCCGGCTGCGGCGCCAACCTTAACGATGGCGCCTGTGGCTGCGAGCTGGACGCCCCCAGCGGCCCCATGGCAGCCATGCTCAAAGACTTGGCTCCCCCTCCTAACCGAAAACCGCCGGTAAACTAGTTTCCGAAAGGAATACGAAATGGGCGCCGTACCAAAAGAACGAATCCCCAAGTCCAAGCAGGGCAAACGCCGCAGCCATCACGCCCTTGCGCCGGTGCACCTCGTGAACTGCCCGCAATGCAAGACCCTGAAGCTGCCTCACCACGTCTGCCCGAGCTGCGGTACCTACAAGGGCCGCCAGGTCATCCCCGCCAAGGCCACTGCCTAGATCGTGAGCGCTGCTCTGCTGTTTCCGGGGCAGGGCAGCCAATTCGTCGGGATGGCGCGCGACGTCTACGATGCGCTGCCTCCCGCGCGCGAGGTCATCCGCCGCGCAGACGAAGTGCTTGGCTTCAAGCTGTCCACCCTCATGTTCGAGGGCCCGGAGGACGAACTGACCGCCACGGCCAATGCCCAGCCGGCCATTTTCGTCGCCAGCCTCGCCATGCTGCGCTGCCTCGACCTGCCGGCTGACGTCGCCTTCGCGGCCGGCCACAGCGTGGGCGAATACTCCGCGCTCGTCGCGGCCGCTGCCATGGCCTTCGAGGATGGCCTGCGCCTGGTGCAGGAGCGCGGCCGGCTCATGCACCAGGCCGGCGCGGACACGCCAGGTGGGATGCTGGCCGTCTTGGGCCTGGACGAGGCCGGCATCGCGGAGGCCTGCGCCTCGGTCGCGCCGCTGCTCGCCTGTGCCGCCAACTACAACGCGCCTGGCCAGATCATCGTGTCCGGCGAGGAGGCTGGCCTGACTGCCGTTGAGGCCGCGCTCAGGGCCCGCGGGGCCAAGCGCATCCTGCGCCTGAACGTCAGCGCGGCTTTCCATTCGCCGGTCATGGCCGCCGCCGCGGTCCACCTTCGCGCGGCCATCGATCGCGTCCCGATCCGCGCCCCGAAGTGGCCCATCGTCGGCAACGTCTCCGCCCGCCCGCTCAGCACCGAGGCCGACATCCGCCAGGAGCTGGCGCAGCAGATCGCCGCCCCCGTCCGCTGGGAAGCCTCCATCCGGACCATGCTCGCCGCCGGCGCCACCACCTTCCTGGAAGTTGGCCCCGGCAAAGTCCTTACCGGCCTCCTCAAGCGCATCGCCCCCGAAGTCGAGATTTTGTCATGCTGAGCGCAGCGAAGTGGTCTGCGGCAGAAATTCGATCGTGGTTAGTTGTCCCTCGCCCGCCGCGGCGGGAGAGGCTAGGTGAGGGCACTTTGCTCCTCACTGAAGCGTGCTCCCCGGCAGCAACGGGCGGCCCTCACCCTTCCCTCTCCCGCTGCGGCGGGCGAGGGTTTCCGCGCCGCGGCCGAGCTGCAACTGAGCCGTCACGCATTTTCGCCATGCACCACTTAGCATCGGCTCTGAATGACAAAAGGGCGTGAATGTTCTCCCTAGCCGGTAAGGTCGCCATTGTCACTGGGGCCAGTGGGGCGTTGGGCTCGGCGGCTGCCAAGCAGCTGGCGGAGCTGGGGGCGCAGGTCGTCCTGAATTTCAACCGAACGCCGGTTGAGGGCGAGCACGTGTTCCAAGCCGACGTGAGCACCAGCCAGGGCGCGCAGGCGCTGGTGGAGTTCGCCGTCAAAGAGCTCGGCCGGCTGGACATCCTGGTCAACAACGCCGGCATCACCCGCGACGGGCTGGCCATGCGCATGTCCGAGGACGATTGGGACGCCGTTCTGGACACCAACCTCAAAGGCGCCTTTCTGTGCGCCAAAGCCGCGCTGCGGCCCATGGTGCGGCAGCGCTGGGGCCGTATCGTCAACGTCACCTCCATCGCCGGTATCGTCGGCAATCCCGGCCAGGCCAACTACTCCTCGGCCAAGGCCGGCCTGATCGGCCTGACCAAGTCGCTGGCCCGCGAAGTCGCCAGCCGCAACGTGACAGTCAACGCCGTGGCGCCCGGCTACATCCCCAGCGCCATCTGGGATGGGGTGCCGGAGGAGGCCAGGCAAGCCATCCTGCGGCAGGTGCCCCTGGGCCGCACCGGTACGCCGGCGGAAGTCGCCGCCGCCATCGCCTTCCTGGCCAGCGAGGAAGCGGCCTACATCACCGGCCAGGTCCTGGCTATCGACGGCGGGCTGACGTGATCTCTTTGGTCATGCTGAGAGCGGCGAAGTATCCGCGTCCCGCGGCGGCCGAATCCTCGCCCGATGGCTCAGAATGACAAAACCAAGTATGTTCAAGAAACTCCTGATCGCCAACCGCGGCGAGATCGCGGTCCGGATCATCCGCTCCTGCAAGGAGCTGGGCATCCCCACCGTGGCCGTCTTCTCCGAAGCCGATCGCGACAGCCGGGCAGTCAAGCTCGCCGACGAGGCCGTGTGCATTGGCCCGCCGGCCAGCGCCAAGAGTTATCTGAACATCCCCAACATCATCTCCGCCGCCAGCATCACCGGCGCGGACGCCATCCATCCCGGCTACGGCTTCCTGGCCGAGAACAGCTACCTGGCTGAGATCTGCAGGGACATGAAGATCACTTTCGTGGGCCCAAGCGCCGAGGTCATGGTCCGCATGGCCGACAAAATCCGAGCGCGCGAGGAGATGGCCAAGGCCGGCCTGCCCATCATTCCCGGCTCCGAGCATGCCACCCGTGGCCTGAGCGAGGCCGAGCACACCGCCCGCGAGCTGGGCTATCCCGTCATGGTCAAGGCCGCCGGCGGCGGCGGGGGACGCGGCCTGCGGGTCGTCCGCGGGCCCGCGGAGCTGGCGCGCGTGTACCCCACCGCCCAAGCTGAGGCCGAGAGCTCCTTCGGCAACGGCGAGCTGTATCTGGAGCGTTATCTCGAGCGGGCGCGCCACATTGAGATCCAGATCCTGGTGGATCAGCACGGCAACGCCTTCCACCTGGGCGAGCGCGACTGTTCCATCCAACGCCGCCACCAGAAGATGATCGAGGAATCGCCCTCCCCGGCTGTTTCAGAGGAGCTGCGTGCCGAAATGGGCAGCCTGGCTGCCAACGCCGCGGCGGCGACAGGCTACACCAACGCCGGCACCATGGAGTTCCTGGTCGACGCTAAGGGCCGCTTCTACTTCATGGAGATCAATACCCGCATCCAGGTTGAGCACCCTGTCACCGAGGCTATCTACGATGTGGACCTGGTAAAGCTGCAGCTGGCTGTCGCCGCCGGCCAGAAGCTGACCCTGAAGCAGGCCGAGCTGAAGCCCCGCGGCCACGCCATCGAGTGCCGCGTGAACGCCGAGGATCCGGCCCGCGACTTCGCGCCCGAGGCTGGCCTGGTCAGCGAGTTCGTGCCGCCCGGCGGCCCCGGCATCCGCGTCGACACCCACCTCTTCCAGGGCTGTCGAGTACCGCCTTTCTACGATTCGCTGCTGGCCAAGGTGATTGCCCATGGCCGAGATCGCGTCGAATCGGTCGCCCGCATGCGCCGGGCGCTCGAAGAGTTCACCGTCGGCGGCATCAAGACCAGCATCCCCTTTCACCTGAAAGTCCTCAGCGATCCCGTGTTCCTGAACGGGCTGGCAGACACGAGTTACGTCGATAAGGCAACGCGATGACGGCCCGGCGCAGGGCGCGCCTGATGGCAGTGCAGGCCCTGTTCGAGCTGGACTTCCACAACCGCCTGCCAGACGAGGCCGTCGCGGAGCGGCTGGCTGAGGCCAAGCTCAGCCCGGAGAACCAGGAGTTCGTGCACGATCTGGTGCACGGGGTGTTGCATCATAAAGAAGAAATCGATGCGCGCATTGCGGCCGTGGCTCCCCAATGGCCGATCGAGCAGATCGCGCACGTTGACAAAAACGTGCTGAGGGTTGCAATCTTCGAGCTGATGTCAGAAGATACTCGTGTCCCAGCTAAGGTGGCCATCAACGAGGCCGTCGAGCTGGCTCGCCTGTTAGGCAGCGGCACGTCCCCCAAGTTTGTCAACGGTGTGCTGGGCGCTGTCATGGCACTAAAGGAGGTGAATTAATGGCGGTAGATGT
>DAIUFO010000027.1:0-18566 GCA_036844545.1 Chloroflexota bacterium | reverse complement strand
CTAGCGTAGCCATGAAATTCGGCATAAACTTCTTTCCCGCGTTCCGGCCCGGCCAAAAGACGGCGGCGGAGTATTACGCGCAGACGCTGCGGGTGGCGGAGCGGGCGGACGAGCTGGGCTGCAGCTCGATCAAGACTGTCGAGCACTATTTCCACGACTACGGCGGCTACTCGCCCAACCCGATCGTGCTGCTGTCAGCCATCGCGGCGCGGACGCGGCGCATCCGGCTGATCACCGGCGCGGTGATCCCGGCCTTCAATCATCCAATCAAGCTGGCGGGCGAGCTGGCCATGCTGGACAACATCTCGGGCGGCCGGCTGGACGTTGGCTTCGGGCGGGCCTTCATCCCGGAGGAATACGCCGCGTACGGGCTGGACATGAACGACAGCCGGGCCATGTTCGACGAAGGCGCCGAAGCGGTCAAGCGGCTGTGGACGGAGGACCGCGTCACGCACCTGGGGCGCTTCTGGCGGTTCAAGGACGTACACTCGATGCCGCGGCCGTATCAGCAGCCGCACCCGCCGATCTGGGTGGCGGCGATCACCTCCGAGGAATCGTTCGTGAATGCGGCCAAGAACGGCTACCACATCATGATCGTGCCGTACGCCGGCGGCCTGGAGCGGACCAGCAACTTCGTCAAGCTCTACCGACAGGTGTGGCGAGAGTCGGGCCACGCACCCGGGACGGAGCAGGTGCAGATGTCGTTCCACGCTTACGTGGCCGAGAGCCACGAGGAGGCAGTGAGGGGCTACGTACCGGCGATGCGAACGTATCTGGACGTCTTCACGGAGGCGGTGAGCGGCTGGGAGGCATGCAGTCGGACCAGTACCCGGGCTACGACAAGCTGGTTGGCGCCATCGCCGCGCAGACGCCGGAGGGCAACCTGGAGAAAGGCTACGCCTTCGTGGGCACGCCCGATGAGGTGGTGACGCAAGTCGCTCGCATGCGCGAGTTGTTCGGCGAGCACGAGCCATCGATGCAGGTGACGTTCGGGGGCATCACCGACGCCGAGGCGCTAAGGACGGTCGAACTCATTGCTCGTGGGGTGATGCCGGCGTTCAGGTAGCCTCGTCGCACAAGTGCTACAGTCGTAGCATGGCAGAGATAGCCTCTCGGGAGCTTCGGAATCGGACCGCTGAGGTTTTGCGGCGTGTGGAACAGGGCGAGAGCGTGACGATTACCGTGAACGGCCGTCCCGTGGCTGTGCTGGAGCCAGTGCATGGCCGGAGGTGGATGCCCAAGGCGGAGTTCATCTCCAAAGTGTTGTCGGTTCAAGCCGATCCCGGGCTTACTCGCGAGCTTGCTGTGCTGATTCCCGACACGACTGACGACCTGCCCCTGTGAGCCAAGGCCTCGCCGATACGAGCGTGTTTATCGCCCGCGAACTAGGCCGGCCAATCAACCTGGCGGCGCTCCCAGACGATCTCTCAGTTTCTATGATCACAATCGGTGAGCTGCGCGCCGGAGCGCTGGTGGCCAGCGACGTTGACATGCGAGAACGTCGATTCGCTACCTTGCTGGCGGCGCTCTCACTGGATCCCGTACCCATCGACCACGAGGTGGCGCAGGCTTGGGCGCGATTGCGGGTGCGCCTCCGCGACGCCGGCAAGCGCATGCCGGTAAACGACTCCTGGATTGCCGCGACCGCGATAGCTCTAGGACTGCCTGTCGTCAGCCAGGACGCTGATTACGACGTGAGCGTGGAGGGACTCGAAGTCATTCACGTCTGAAGAGCGCATAGACTTGCCGCATGCTTGCCGGCGAGAGGGTGCGTTTCTGCACCGCCTGTGGCACCGCTGCAGGCACGGACTGGCGCTTCTGCGCGATGTGCGGCCAGCGCATCGACGTGGGAGCGCCCGACCCATCGGCACTCCGGCAGAGACTCGTTCAGGCCCTCAGGGATGAGGGTGCGATTCGGACGGAAGCGGTGGCGGCGGCAATGGGCGGGGTGCCCCGGCATCTGTTCATCCCGGATGCACCGATTGAGGCGGCGTACCGAAACGAGGCCGTAAGAACGAAGGTCGAACGAGGAGAGGCGGTCAGCTCGGCCTCACAGCCGAGCATCGTCGCCATCATGCTCGAGCAGCTCGTCGTCGAACCTGGCGATCGGGTGCTGGAGATCGGGGCGGGCACGGGCTACAACGCCGCGTTGCTGGCCCACCTTTCAGGGCCAGGCGGACAAGTCATCAGTGTGGACATCGACGATGACGTGGTTCGCTCGGCTCAAGAGCACCTGGCCACTGCCGACGCTGCAGGCGTGCGAGTGGAACGGGGAGATGGAGCCGCCGGCTTTGCCGAAGCTGCGCCTTACGACCGCATCATTGTGACGGCAGCGTCGTGGGACATTGCGCCGGCCTGGCGGGAACAGTTGGCGCCGGATGGACGGCTGGTGCTGCCGCTGATCCTTGCGAACGGCCAACACCGGTCCGTCGCGTTCCGGCTCGAAGAGGATCGGCTGGTAAGCACCTCAATCAGGTTCTGCATGTTCATGCCGCTGCGCGGGGCGCTTGCTGGACCTAATCTGCGGATCACCGCGCTGGCGCGCAGCTACGATGATGTCTCATCGGACCAACAGGTCCTTCTGCGGCCACATACGAAGCTGGTGCTTGAAGAAACGCCACCACCGGCCTGGAGACAGCGGCCACTCGGTTAAAACGCGGCGGTGCCAGGCGATTGGCGAGTTTGAGTGGGGCTGGGCTTTGGCGTTTGGCTGGCCTTTAGTTACGGCCAGCTTAGCTTAGCGGCTGTCTTTTCCCACGATGCTTTTCTGCCGGCGCGGTTCGGGCAACTCGCCCGGCTCAAGCAGCTGAGCACTTTCCCAAAGCTCATCGCTGAACTCATGCTCTGCCCAGAAGGCATGCTCTTCGGCTTCATCTCGAAAGGCCGGGATGTCCTCGAGACGATGAATAACCTTCAGCGGCCGGACGTGTCGCATCTGCTCTAAATGGTAGCGGCCGCTCTCCGGTGGTGACATCTCGCGCAATGACAACTCCGCCGTTTTATCGTCATCATCGTTCATCGCGCAGCGACTTGCCGATAGATCAACGCCGTTTGCTCGGCCGTTTTGGCCCAGGTGAACTTGGCGGCTTGGGGCGGGCCTTTGGCGCGGAGCGGCTCGGGGTCGGCGAGGGCTTGGCGCATGGCGGCCGCCAGGGCCAGCTCGTCGTTGGGGTCGAAGAGGAGGGCGGCGGCGCCGACAATCTCGGGCAGGCTGGAGGCGTTGGAGCAGACGACGGGGCAGCCGCGGGCCAGGGCCTCGAGAGGGTCGAGGCCAAAGCCTTCGTACAGGGAGGGAAAGGCGAACAGCTCGGCGTGCCGGTAGAGGGCCAGCTTATCGTCGTCGCTGACGTGGCCTAGGAAGCGAACGCGGTCACCCAGGGGAGCGGCGACGGCGCGAAGGTCGGGAAACATGGGGCTGGGGTGGTGCGGCTGGCCGGCGATGGCTAGGACGAGCTCGGGGTACTCGGGGGCGATCTGAGCGAAGCCGCGGATGAGGGCTGGGACGTTCTTGCGGACGTCCAGGCCACCTAAATAGAAGACGTATGGCTTGTCCAGCGGGCTTGGGCCGGCGTGGTCGGGGGTGAAGCGCGGATCGACGCCGAGGTAGACGACGTGGACGCGGTCCTCAGGGACGCGCAAAAGGCGCAGGACATCGCGCTTGCTGCACTCAGAATCCACAAGGATGGCCTCAGCGCTCCGACACGCCCGGGCCTGGAGCCAGGTGTAGGCACGAACGAGTGGCGAGCCGCGATAGGCGGGCAGGAGCATGGGGATCAGGTCGTGGATGGTGACGACGGCGGGCAGGCTGCGCGTCAGCGGGAGGGCGAAGTAGGGAGAATGCAGGAGAGTGGCGCCCGCCTTGCGGGCCACGGCGGGCCATTGGAGCTGCTCCCAGCGGAGCTTGGCCGGGTTGGACAGCAGGCTTTTTGGCTTCGCCACGGCGAGATCGCTGACGTGCTCGGTGATCTGGAGGGTGTACTGGCCACTGCCTGTGTGGGGGTTGTTCAGGAAGTAGCCGTTCAGCGAGACGCGCATCGCCTAAGCGAGGCTCTCATAGATGGCTTTCAGTTGAAGCGCGGACGTACGCCAGGAGAAGTGCTTGGCTTGCTCGATGCCGGCGGCCCGGAGCTCGGCGCGAAGGGTGGAGTCGGTCGCCAGGCGACCGAGCGCGGCGGCGATGGCAGCGGTGTCCTCGGGGTCGAAGGTGAGGCCGGCTTGACCGACGACCTCCGGGAGGCTGGAGACGTTCGAGACGGCGACGGGGGAGCCGCAGGCCATTGCCTCCAGCGCCGGCAGGCCGAAGCCTTCGTAGAGGGAGGGGTAGACGAAACTCTCGGCCAGGTTGTAGAGGGCGACGAGCTGGTCGTCGGAAACACCCTGTGGCGCCAGAACGCGCGGGTGTCGGAGCTTGGAGACGAGGTCGCTGTAGAGCCAGCCGCGCGCGCCGACCACGACCAGGTGGTGTGGCAGGTCGAGGGACAGGAAGGCGTCGATGAGACGGGAGATGTTCTTGCGGGGCTCGAGTGTGCCTACCGTCAGGATGAAGGGGCGGGGAACGTCGAGGCCGGCAAGGAGGGCCTCGGCCTCGCCGGGCGGCAGCGGACGGAAGCGAGCGTCGGCGGCGGAGTAGACGACCTCGAGGCGCTCGGCGGGGACGCCGTAGAGGCGCATCAGGTCGTCGGCGGTAGCCTTCGAGTCGGCTAGGACGCGGTCGGCCCTACGGACGGATCGAGGGACCACGCGGCCGAGGTAGCGGCGGAGGCTGGGGACGGCGCACTCGGGGCGGGCGACGAAGGTGAGGTCGTGGACGGTGACGACGGTTTTGGCATGGCGAACCGGGGCGAGGACGAAGTCCGGCGAGTGGAACACGTCGACACCACCGGCGGCGACGTCTGCCCACAGCGGGAGGCGCAAGCGGTGCCACGCGATGGTTTGCCAGCGCTCGTTCAGTGGCAGCCGCCTCAGCGAGAGGTTCGGATGGGAGGGCAAGGCCGTGAGGTTGGAGCTCCGGGACGGAGCGTACAGGAGACGGTATTCGTTGACGGTGTCTTCGGCAAAGAGGGCGCGGCAGAGCTGGCGCGTGAGGCGACCGATGCCGGCGCGCTGGTTCAAGCCGGCGGTGAAATCGATGCCGATGCGAATGGGGTCTATTTTCGCTGGGTGACGAAGTAGGTGGCCGCGCCGCCGAGGACGAGTGCCCAGTAGCTGACGATGCGGTCCATGATGACGATGGCCAGTGCCAGCCCTGGTGTGAGACCGGCCAGGATGAGGATGCCGGTGACGCCGCCCTCCACGGCGCCAAGCCCGCCCGGCGTCGGCACCAACGTCAGGATCGACGCGGCCACGGCGGCGAAGACGCCGGTGACGAAACTGAAGCTGGCCAGTTGCTCGCTGCCTCCAGCCAGGGCCTGGGCGACGATGAACAGCCGCAGCGCCTCGAACAGCCAGGCAGCCAGGGTGAACACCAGGATGACCTCCATGGACTTGAACGAGCCGAGCGTGCCTTCTTCGAAGCGTTTGTAGATGCGCTGCACGCGCGGCGAGGCAAAGCGTGCGAACACGGCTTCGCCAAAGTGGCGCATGAACAGCAGCGCCAGCACGCACACAACCGCTAAGAGCACGCCGGCCACCAGGTAGATGCGGATCTGCGGCGGGATGCGGTTGTGAAAGACCGCCAGGCCGGCCAAACCGAAGGTCAGGAAAATGGTCAGCGTATCGATGATGCGCTCGGCAAAGATGGTGCCCATCGACTTCGAGAGCGAGACGTTGTCGTTCTTCTTCAGCAAATAGCCGCGGTACACGTCGCCGATCTTGGCGGGAACCAGGCAGTTCACAAACCAGGACAGGAACAGGTACTCGGTCAGCTTGCCGCGCGGATGATCCTCCTCGACGTTGCGCAGCAACCGCTGCCAGCGCACGCCGCGGGCGGGAAAGCTGAGGGCGTAGGCCACGAACGCCAGCAGGTAGAGCCAGACGTTGATGCCCGCCATGTAGCGGGCGGCAGACGAAAGGTCGCCCAGCTTGCGGAACACAGTTACAAGCAGCAGGATGGCGACGACGAAGGACAAGAGTGTCTTGGGGTCGCGCAGCCGCTTTGCCAGCGAAACGCCGGCCTCCGGATCGCGGTCTGCCGCCTCTTCGCTCGCCCGCGGATCGAGATCGACGAGGTTGGGCAACGCGTCAGCCATCAAGTCCGCGAAAGGTAGGGATCACCGCGGACGAGCCCAGCAGCAGGCCGACCAGCACAGGAATGCCATGCACGTACATGTTGTCCACCAGATTATGGATAGATAGCGCAGTAAGGCTGCCGAACACGCCCAGCGCGACGCCAAACCACACTCCCGCGGGCGCGGCCCGCACACTGGATGCCACTTGCCGGAAGGCGCTGGCCAATAACCCCAGGTAGGCGGCCAAGCCCAGCAGCCCCGTTTCGGCGGCAGCATTCAAATAATAGTCGTGCGCGTGGCCAAGGACCGTTTCCCAGCCCTGAGCGGCGTATTTGGGATAGACCTCGATGTAGTTGCCGATGCCCACGCCCAGTACCGGGTTGTTGCCGAACATATTCAGCCCGGCTTGCCAGAAAGCCAGCCGCTGCACGGCCGAGAAGTTCTCGGCCGTGACGCTGTCCAGACTCACGCCGGACAGTCCGAAGGCGGCCAGCACCCGGCTGGTGGCGCCAAAGGGGATGATGCCGAACACCGCCGCCAGGATGACGACGGCCACTCCCAGCAGGCCCACCCAAAGCCAGACCGCCAGCCGGCGGCTGCCGGCGATGCCCATCACCAGCAGGGCAAAGGCAAAGCCAAGCCAGGCTCCACGCGACAAGGTGGTAACCAGGATGGTGGCCACAGCCAGGAGGGCAAACCACACGAACGCCTTGAGCCAGCGGTTGCGGGCAAACAGGCCGATGCCCAATAGGACCGGCAGGGTGAGGTTCAGGTAGCCGGCAAAAGGATTGGGCTGGCCAAAGGTACCGTAGGCGCGCAGGATGACGCCGCCGATCAGGAACTCGGGCGGGCCCAGCCGCAGCGTCACCTGGGCGGCGCCGATAACCGTTTCGACCAAGGTACCGGCCACGACGGCGGCGAGAAACAGCCCCAGTTTGCGGGGCTGGCCGCGGAAGAGGTTGATGGCCATCCAGTAGACGGCGATGAACTCCAGCCACTTGGCCAGCTCTTTCACGCTCTGCAGCGCGGTCTCCGCTTTGAAGACGGAGATGAGCATAGCCAGGAACAGCACAGCCATGGGCTTGATCAAGGGTCCGGCCCGCCAGCTGCCGCGCTCGACGGTGAGCTGGCGGGCGAAGAAGGCGGCGACGGCCAGCGCCACGACGATTTCGGTGGCGGTGATCTTGACCTCGGTAGGGTCGGCGTCGCGCAGACTCTGGAAGGGCACGCTGAAGGCCAGCAGGTAGAGGCCGACTTCGGGCCGGACGAAAACCAGCACCAGCACGATGGCGCCGACCACCGCCAGGCCGCTCCACGGCGGCGGCGCCGCGGCTACCGCGACGCCCAGGCCCGCCAGGCCGATGGCAGCGGCGATGCTGGCAGGCGACTTCGGCGCCCAGCCTGGCGCCGGCCAGCGGCCCGGCCAGGCGATAGGGGCAATCACGACAGGATCAGCGACGCCGGAGAAGTAACGGATGCTTCGCTGCGCTCAGCGTGACAAAAGAAGCTACGCAAGCTGCTTCCGGAACCAGTTGATGGTGCGTTGCAGGCCGTCCTCCAGGGGAACTTGGGGCTCCCAGCCGAGCTTGGCGTTGGCGCGGCTGATGTCGGGGCGGCGGCGGGTGGGATCGTCCTCGCGTGGCGGGAGGTATTCAACCTTGGAGCTGGAGCCGGTAAGGCGCAGCACCAGGGCCGCCAGCTCGTCGAGCGTGAACTCGCCGGGGTTGCCAAGGTTGAACACCTCGGCGGTGGTGCCAGCGGTAAACATAGCCTTGACGATGCCGCTCACCAGGTCGTCCACGTAGCAGTAGCTGCGGGTCTTGGAGCCCTCGCCGAAGATCGGCAGGGGCTCACCGTGGAGCGCCTTCCAGATGAAGTTGGGCACCACGCGGCCATCGTCGAACTGGCTGTGGGGCCCGTAGGTGTTGAAGATGCGGATGATGCGGACGTCGAGCTGGTGCACCCGATGGAAGTCCATGGTGAGCGCCTCGGCATAGCGCTTGCCTTCGTCGTAGCAGGCGCGCGGCCCGTTGGGATTGACGTTGCCCCAGTAGTCCTCGGTTTGGGGATGGATCTCCGGCTCACCGTAGACCTCCGACGTGGAGGCTTGGAGGAACTTCGCGCCGCGCTCGAGCGCCAGCTCCAGCAGGCGGCGTGTGCCTTCGGCATTCACGCGCAGCGTGGCTATGCGGTGGGTGAAGTAGCCGACCGGGCTGGCTGGGCAGGCCAGGTTGAAGATGGCGTCCACCGGCCACCTTTCGGGCAGAGGCTCGATGATGTCGTGCTCGACAAACTCGAAGCCGCCGCGGGACAGGAGGCCGGCGATGTTGGCGCGACGGCCAGTCAGGAGATTGTCGACGCACACGACGTGGTGGCCAGCGTCGAGCAGGGCTTGGCAGAGGTGGGAACCGACGAAGCCGGCGCCACCCGAAACAAGGACTTTCAGGCGGCTTTCTCCTCGTGGTGGGGGCTGCCCCATTCTAACAACTGCAGCAGGCCGGCAGTCAGCCAGAACAGGAGTGACAAGTCGATGAGGAAGTATGAGTTGTCCACCAGGCCGTGGACGAGGCAATCGACCATACTGGCCAGCAGGCCGATGGCCGCGGCGCGCTCGAAACCCTTGCTCGAGCGGATCACCCGGGCCGCCATCCGGAAGAAGACGACCTCGATCCAGACCAGCGCGGCCAGCCCGAAGATGCCGATGCGGCTCCAGAAATCCAGCAGCAGGTTGTGGGGGTGGGAGAGGTCCGGCTCATTGCGGGCATCGGGCAGGATGTAGCGCGGGTACTGGTACAGGAAGTTGTCCAGCCCAACGCCGAAGATGGGCTGGCCGGCAATCATATCGGCGGTGGCGCGCCACAGCTCGATGCGGGTGAAGCCGGTGCTGCCGGGGGCGAACTCGAAGATGGATTGGATGCGCCTGGCCTGGAAGGTACTGAGCGCAGCGGCCGCGACGGCGCCGCCGAGTCCGCTGGCGGCCAGCCAGCGGCGGCCGGCAAAAGCCGCCACCACCAGGAGGGCCGCGAACACGCCCAGCCAGGCGCCGCGGGTGAAGGACAGGAGGACGCCTCCCAGCCCCAGCGCGGCGCCCGCGAGGTAGACGGCGCGCCATCTCGCGGCCATTGGCGCCAACAGGGCGAGCGCGGCGGCGATGGGGACCAGGCGGGCGAGGTAGAGGGCGAAGTTGTCGGGCGAGCGATAGACGCCGACCATGCGCAGGACGCCTTCGGCCTCAACGCCGTGGCGTAGGGCATATTGGGCGAAACCGGCCAGGGTCACGACCAGACCGCCGAGCAAAAGGGCGTTCAGCATGGGCTTCACGCGGGGCCTAACCACAAGGATGAGGGCGAAGAAGATTAGGGGTTCGACGACGTCGGTACGCCACTCCCGCAGGGCGTAGCGGGGATAGGCAGCCGCCATGACCGAGGCGCTGGCGGCCAGGAAGAAGAGGGCGGCCGGCAAGGTGAACGCCGTCCTTGGCCAACGCCAGCCTTGCCTCGCACCGCCGGCCAGGTAAGCGGTGAGCGTCAGCGCGATCAGGGCCTCCGAGAGGGGAATCTCCGCGGTGCGGATGTGGATGGGCTGGAGATAAAACGGGATGGCGAGGGGAATAAAGATGAGCGCCGCCTCGGCGCGCGCAAGGCTCTTAGCGGCGCTCAGAATCGTGAGGCGGGCAAGGGCTTGCCAGGCTACGACCAGGGCTCCGAGAGCGAGCAGCAGGCCGCCAGCGTAGTAGGGGCGCTGGCCGCGCGTGAGGCCAACGGCAAAGCCGTCGATCTCGACGGCGGGGCCGGCAGAGGCTGGGTTGGCCAGGCCGCTCACAGTCAGCGTGAGCTCATGGGAGCCATCGGGCAGGCCGCTGGCGACGGGTATCAGGGCCGGCGCCGCGGCGGCAGCGAAGAGGTCCACGGCAGCGCGGCCGGCGCTGTCCTTCGGGATGTCGGTGGCGTAGGTGGGTGAGCCGTCCACTGCGAGGTAGGCGATGCCCATGCCTGGTCCGCGGGCGGTGCGGAGGCTCACGGCGCTGCCGTCGAAGCGCAAACTGGCGGTTGCGCCGGAGACCGGGCTTGTTTGGCCAGAGGCGGTCGCTGCCCAGGCGCCGGAGTAACTGGCGGCGGCGTTAGAGGCGGCATGCTGGCCGGCGGCGGCGGGAGACGCCCGGGTCAGCGCCCGTATGGCGTCGTAGACGGGGCGAGGCTGGAACTGCTGGTCCACCAGGCCGAAGAACTGGGTGGGGTCGCTCGCGGCGGGGGACGGATCCTGGAACAGCCACAGGTTCATGACGCCCAGCCAAGGCCACTCGCGCTGGGCACGCTGGTAGGCCTGCACGGTGTAACTGGCCTGCCGGTCCAGGCTCACACTGCCCCACGGCGAGGCGTCGCCCGTCCAGCCGGCGGGCAGGGCGTTCCAGCCGAACTCGCAGACCCACACCGACTTGGCGGCGTCACCGTTGCGGACCATCACCTGGCGGTCCAGCACCACCCGGCCGAAGTTGGTGTTGTGGCTGTCGATAACGGCTTTGCGGGCGTCGTTGGGGCGCCAGGGCAAGTCCTGCCAGGGATCCTCGGGGCCGGCGCGGAGGCCATAGGCCTGGGCGCCCAGCACGTCGAAGGAACCGCGCGCGCCGGCATCGTACATCTGCTGGAGGTAGACCGGATCGGGGCGGTTCTTGGTGCAGCAGTCGGTGGTCGGCGTGAGCGCGGCCGAGAGGACGACGATGGACGGATCGACCAGTTTGGCGCGCGCATAGGCGATCCGCAGCAGCTTGGTGTAGGCCACGGGATCGACCGGCTGGGAGCCCCAGTCCTCGAAGCGGTTGGGCTCGTTCCAGATCTGGACGTAGTGGACGCGGCCTTTGAAGTGCTGCACGAAGGCGGCCACGAAGTCGCCGTAATCGTCGAAGCGTTCGGGCGGGGCGGTTTCGGCCTTGCCCGAGGGGCGGGCCCAGTCTGGCGGGCGCTCCAGGCGGGCGATGAACTGCAGGCCGGCGGCGTTGCCGCTGTCGACCAGGCGGTCGTACTTGTCCCAGGCGCTTTTGTCGTTCTTGTGGTCGAAAAAGTCGCCCTTGGCGGAGATCTCGATCTCGTTCCAGGCAAAGACCTGCCGCACGAAGCCGAACCCGGCCGCCTGGATCATGTCGATGGTGCGGCGCAGGGCCTCGTCGCGGACGATCTTGTCCAGCTCCACGTTCACGCCGTAGCGGTTTGCCGGCAGGTTGGCGACTGGCTGGAACGATGTGCCGTAGCTGACGCCGCGGGTGAACAGGACGGTCAACACCAGGACGGCAGTGCCGAGGAGCACGCAGCCGGCTCCGGCCAGCCAGGGAACCTTCTTTGGGCGCAGCCTAGTTCCCCACCACGAAGCCGTCGATGAAGGCGAAGGCGTCCTGGGCGGCGGAGTTGTGCAGGCCGCTCACGGTGATCTGGAGGATGTGCTTGTCGAAGCTGAGCCCATCCGCGATCAGCTGGTCCTGGCCGTAGAGCCGCCGCGGCGAGTACAGGTCCAGCACAGCCCGGCCCTCAGCATTCCGCTGGAGCTTGTTGAGCACCGTGGACGAGCCATCCAGCGAAACGTAGACGATGCCCGAGGTTGGCCCGGTGATGGTCTTGAGGTGGATACTGGTGCCGCGGAAGGTGATCAGCATGGTGGCGTTGACCTTGTTGCTGGCCAGGTAGGTCCTGCCGCTGGCTTGCGGATCCTGCCGCGGCTCCCAGTTGGCGTTGATCTTGCCGTCGTCGCTGGGCTGCAGGGCGGGATCCGTCTCGTGGTACTCGCCAGGCTGGGCAATGCGCAGCGGCGGCGTCTCTTTGAATATCTCGGCGTACAGCGGCGTGGGCGAAAAGTCGGGGTTGACCATGCGGAAGTAGTAAGCCGAGTCGGAGGGTGAATAGGTGGTGCCGTCCTGGCGGAAGTACCACAGGTTAATGACGCCGACCCAGGGCCATTGGCTGCGAGCCAGCTGGATAGCGTCGCGCGTGTAGTCGGCCTGCTGCTGCTCGGTGACGCGGCCCCAGATGAGCTTGTCCGGCGGCATGTCGGCCGGCGAGGCGTTCCAACCGAACTCGTCGAACCAGATGGGCTTGGCCGCGTCGCCGTTGTCCTCCATGATCTGGCGCTGCAAGGTCACGCGCTGGAAGTTCAGCTTCTCGGGATCCGGTGGATCGGTTGGCGGCAGCAGCAGGCCGTAGGCGTTGGCCGAGAGGATGTCGAAATAATCCTTGGCGCCGGCGGCATACATGGCTCTGAGGAAATCGAGGTCGGACGTGTTCTGGTCCGAGTGTTCCAGGGTGATGGCCAGGGGAGCGCTCAGGATGATGGCGTTGGGATCGGCCTCTTTGGCGCGCTGATATCCAATCTTGATCAGCTGCACGTAGGCAGCCGGATCGGGCGGCTTGCCCCAACCTAAGAAGATGTTGGGCTCGTTCCAGAGCTGGTAGTAGTGGATGCCCTTGCCCTTCAGGTGGTTGACGACGGTGTACACGAAGTCGCCATAGTCGGCAAGATTGTCGGGCGGCGCTTGCGAGGCACTGTTGTCTGTGCGGGTCCAGTTGGGCGGCGCGTCCAGCCGCAGGATGGCTTGCAGGCCGAACTCGTTGATCAGGCCAATGCGCTTGTCGTACTTCTCCCAGGACGACTTGTTGAACTTGGTATCGACGTATTCGCCCTTGCGCTCCGGCTCGATCTCGAACCAGGGGATCTGCTGCTTCACGAAGCCGATGCCGGCGTCCTTGATCATCTGCAGCTCGCGGCGCATCTTCCACTCCTCGACCTCGCGGTCGAGGAAGACGTTGACGCCGTAGGGATTCACGTCGGTGAGCGGGATCTGGCGCAACGGCAGCGGCTTGGGGCGTTCACCGCAGCTCGAGAGGACGACCGCGAGGGCCGTGAGCGCTGCGAAAAGCCCGCTGCCGACCTTCATCGCCAGGTCAACTCGAAGCTGGAGTAGGCAGCGGCCAGGGGGCGGCGGTCGAGGCTCTGGCCCTGGGTGGCCGTGCTCGCGGACGCAACCATGCTGTGGTCCAGGGTAATGGTGTTCATCGCCTCAGGGTGGAACAACGTGGCCGGCAAGGAGATGGTATAGGGCGCCCAGTCGGTTGGCAGCGGCGTCTGTGCCACTTGCTGGCCGTTCAGCAGCACCGTAAGCTGCTGGCCCTTGGGGTAAGCCACAGCGGTGAGCTGGAGGGTCGCCTCGGCGGGCCGTTCGACCCAAAAGCGAACCTGCGAGCGCCGATCGGTCCAACGCGCCGGCACGCCGGCGATCGTTTCAGGCCGGTACCAGCCGTCTGTGAGATACCGGACGTCTTCCGGCGTGCCGATGTGGATTGCCCCCAGGGGCAGCTCCAGATCGCGGTCCCGCAGCTCGCTCAGGGGGCGGTAGACGGCCATCCAGACGGTCGAGGCCTTGGGCAGGACCAGCGGGTCGCGCTCGAATGTGCGGCTGTCCACGCCAACGAAATTGTCCGGGACGGTGAAGCCTTCCTTATCCAGCAGCACGAGGTTGCGGTACTTAGCCGAGGCCAGCTCGCTCTGCACCGCGGCGGGGCTCAAGTCGTCCAGCAGGAAGGCTTTGAAGGCGGGATCGCGATAGTGGATGGCGTTATAGGACGAGCCGGCGACGACCAGCGTATCGCCACTCTCGAATGTGCCGCCGATGTAGGCCGCCGCCTGCTCCGGCGGTGCCTTCACGCTGTCCATGGTGCTGATCAGGGGTACGGCGCTGAAGGCGAACCAGACTGCCAGCGCCGTGCTCGCGGCCGCGGCGAGAGCCTTGGGCCGGATGCCCGCAAGCAGGAGGAGCATGGGGGGGATGGCCGGCAAGACCTTGCGAGGATCGTCTGGGCGCATGGCCAGCAGCATGAAGGCGCCATACGGCAGCAGCCAGCTCAAAGCCAGCCAGCGGGCTCTCTTGGCCAGGATCGCCAGGAGGATGAGGCCGGCCGCCAGCCCCAGGAAAGCCGGCAAGCCGCCATCGACAGGCCCGCCGAAGTAGGCGCTGACGACGTTGCCAAATTCGGCCAACCGCGCTTCGAGGTTCGGCAGCGTGAGCGGCCGAGCAAAGAGGCTGTCCGTAGCGCCGACATACCGGGACTGGCCGGCCAGCGTGCGCCAAGCCGCGGCTGGGCCGCCCAGGCTGATGGCCAAAGGGACGGCCCAGGTGAGGCATGCCAGCACGAAGGCGCAGGCGGCGAGCAGAAGCGCCCTCACCCTAACCCTCTCCCGCTGCGGCGGGCGAGGGGACACATGTTCCTCTCCCACCGCGGTGGGAGAGGCTAGGTGAGGGCACTCACCCGCTAGCCATGCGCGCGCCGCAACGTAAAGTACCACCACTCCTAGCGGCACGATGGCGTCTTGGGGTCTTACTCCAGCAGCCAGGGCGGCGACCGCGGCCCCGGCCAGGAGCCAGCGCCAGTCGCGGGCGCCGCGCACAAGGAAGAGGGTGGCCACCGTGGCAACCGCAAGGCCCGGCACGTCGCTGAGGGCCATGCCGGAGCTGAGCCAGAACAGCGGCATCAGTGTCAGCGGCAGGGCGGCCCAGGGCGCGCCCGCTTCGGAGGCCAGGCCCCAGAAGGCCACCACCGCGACAGCTCCGGAGGCGGCGCTCAGGAGCGTCAGTGCCGCTTGCTGATCGCGGACTACCAGGTCGAACAATCGCGCCAGGAAGACGTACACCGGATAGCCCGGCGGCTGCGGCTGGTTTAGGCGGACGTCGAAATGGTCGATGGCCCGCGCGAAGTTGAAGGAATCGAAATCGTCAAGCGAGATGGACCGTGTAGACACATACAGCACCAGTGCCCCGACGAAAAGTGCCAACGGCACCATCCAGGCGAGCTCACTCGCCGAAACACGGCGGCCGAGCGCGGCCGGAGGGTGGTAGCCAAGCGCCGACAGGCCCTTCACGTCCGCTCGTAATCCTGACGCGCCACGACCAGGCCCCAGACACTCGCCGCGCCGGCTCGAAGCAGCGGCTCAGCGCAAGCGACCATGGTGCTGCCGGTAGTACACACGTCGTCGACCAGCAGGAGGTTGCGGGCGGAAGCGAGCTCCGGCTGGGGGCAGGCGAAGGCGCCCTTGACGTTATCCTGCCGCTGGCGGCGGGCCAGGCCGATCTGGTCCTGAGTCTGGCGCACACGGCACACTGCGTCGACCACGGGCAAGCCGAGGCGCCGGCCCAGCTCGCGTGACAGCAGCGCAGACTGGTTGTAACCGCGCTGTCGCTGGCGCGAGGGGTGGAGGGGTACGGGCACGATCGCATCGGCGCCGGGCAGCCCGTGCGCGGTCTTCTCCAGGAAGTTGGCGAGTGGCTCGGCCAGGCCGCGCTGGCCGTTGTATTTCAAGCGGTGGACCGCATGGCGCACGGCGCCCTCGAACCGGCTGCAGGCGCGGATGCCGTCGATCCGCGGCCGGGCGCGGGCACAGTCCTGGCAGCGATTGCCGGCGCCGACCTCGCGGCCACAGCACTCGCACAGGGGCGGCTTCATCCAGTGCACCGCGGCGGCGCAATCGAGGCATATCCAATCGCCATGGCGGGCGCACTGCACACACTTGCGCGGGAAGACAACGTCGAGGACCGCCGACGAGGCGGCGCGCCAGAGCTGCCTAATCCGGATCCATCTTGATCCAGCCCTTGCGCAGGGCATAGACCACGGCTTGGGTGCGGTCGTTGACCGCCAGCTTGCGCAGGATGGAGGTGATGTGGTTCTTCACCGTCTGGTCGCTGATCTTGAGGACACGGGCGATTTCCTTATTGGAGTTGCCCTTAGCGATGTAGTCCAGCACCTCGACCTCGCGCGCGGACAGCGGCACGAACAGCGGCTCGGTGCCCGGCTCGCCGACGGCCAGCTCGCGGAACGACTTGAGCACCCGCGAGGCCAGCAGCGGCCGGGCCAGCACGTTGTCGTTGATCAGGTACTCGCCCTGGCTCACGCGGCGCACAGCATCGATCAGGACCGCGGGGTCGACGTCCTTGAGGAAGTAGGCTGCCGCGCCGAGTTTGATGGCGCGGAACAGGTCCTCCTCGTCCTCCTGGTCGGTGATGATGATCACGCCGGTGCGGGGCTGGATGTGCTTGATCGAGCGCAGCACCTCGAGGCCGTTCATGACCGGCAGCGCCACGTCGATAAGCATCAGGTCGGGGGCCGCGGAGCTGGCCTGGTCGACCGCTGTTTGGCCATCCGGCGCCTCGCCGATCACGACCATGTCCGACTGACCTTCCAGGGTGGCGCGAATGCCCTGCCGGAACAGCGGATGAGCGTCCACGATGAAGACGCCAATCTGTTCCATGAACGCCCGAGTATATCATCGGGAAGCATGCCCGCTTCTCCTACCGCACGCTTGCTGCCAAGCGTCAATGAGCTGTTGAAACGGCAGCCGCTGGCCGAAGCCGAGGCCGCTCTGGGGCACGAGATCGTGCTCCGCGCCGCGCGCAAGGTGCTTCAAGCGGAGCGCGAGCGACTACTCCCCTCGCCCGCCGCGGCGGGCGAGGGGACTCTCGACATCGCGGCTCTCGCTGCCCAGGCCGCCGAGATGGCCTGGCTAGCGGCTGCGCCGAGCCTGCGGCCTGTCATCAACGCCACCGGCGTGGTCATCCACACCAATCTGGGGCGGGCGCCGCTGTGCGCGGAGGCGATCCTGGCCGTGCAGGGACTGGGGGCCGGCTACTCGAACCTGGAGCTCGACCTCGCCAGCGGCAAGCGCGGCGACCGCCAGGACCACATCCAGGGCATCCTGCGCGAGGTGCTGGGGGTGGAGGCCGCCGTGGTCGTCAACAACAACGCCAGCGCGGTGCTGCTGGTGTTGACGGCGCTGGCTAGAGGCAAGGAGGTCGTCGTGTCCCGCGGGCAGGCGGTCGAGATCGGCGGCGGCTTCCGCATCCCCGACGTTATGCGCCGCGGCGGCGCGCGGCTGGTCGAAGTCGGCAGCACCAACCGCACCTATGCGCGCGACTATGAGGACGCCATCTCCGAGAAAACGGCGGCGCTGATGCGCATCCATTCCAGCAACTTCCGGGTAATCGGCTTCACCAACGAGGTCGGGATCGACGATATGGCCGAGCTGGCGCACCGCCGGGGAGTGCTGCTGCTCGACGATCTCGGCAGCGGATCGCTGATTGACACGACGCAGTTCGGGCTGATGCGCGAGCCGATGGTACAGCACAGCGTGGCGGCCGGCGTGGACCTGGTGTGCTTCTCCGGAGACAAGCTGCTGGGCGGCCCGCAAGCGGGCATCATCGCCGGACGGCGTGAGGCCGTCGAGCGCTGCAAGCGTGACCCGCTCATGCGGGCCATGCGCACGGACAAGATGACCATGGCCGCCCTGCAGGCGACGCTGCTGGAGTACCTGAAGGGGCGGGCACCGGAGAGCATCCCTGTATGGCGCATGATCGCTGCACCGCTCGACGAGCTGCGCCGCCGCTCCTCGCTATGGGCATCGCACTTGCCAGGCTCGGAGGTGGTGGACGGCCGGTCCGCCATCGGTGGCGGCTCGCTGCCGGAGGAGACGCTGCCGACCGCGCTGCTCCGGCTCCCTCGCAAAGGCTCACCCCAGCGGCAGCTTGGGGTACTTCGTTCGGGCGGGGTAATCGCTCGGATTCAAGATGATTCTGTGGTGTTGGACCCCCGTACGGTCCAGCCGGCTGAGGACGACGCGCTGCTGCAGGCACTCTCCGACGCTGGCGCTATGTAAGTATGCGACGAGATATGCTACGTCGTATATGATATATCGTAAGAGAGTAAGCGTCACGGTGGACCCTGTCCTCCTTAAGGAGGTAGACACCTTCGTTGAAGAACACCCGCAAGTGGACCGCAGCAAGGTGTTCGATGAGGCGCTGGAGCTGTGGTGCGCCGCACGCCAGGACGAGGCAATGCGGGCACAGTTTTTACAAGAGCCCAGTGAGGAAGAGGCGGCAGAGATCGCGGCCTGGCGCGGAATACAGCGGGCCGCGGCGATGAGACTCTTCCGGCTCGAGTAGTGCCACCGCTGGCGCCTAGGCGCGGAGAGATCTGGTCTGTCTGGACGCCGGGCCAGCCGCGCGATCCTCACCAGCCCCGACCAGCGCTGGTTGTATCCGACGACGTAAGAAACCGATTCAGCGACGATGTGACAGTCATTCCCATCTTCTCGAGCCAGCGCCTGGGTCCCACTAGAGTGCCGATCACCAAGGGCACGGGTGGCCTCGCTCACGATAGCTTGCTGTTCTGTGAGGAGATCACTACCTTGGTCCACGACTTCCTGGTGAGTGGCCCGCTGGGCCCGCTGGTATCGGAGGCGCTCCTGCGCAGAGCGATCCGCGCGGTCCGCCGCGCTCTGGGGGAGGTTCTTCCCGAATGACTCCGTTATGTACACCGTAGGGACCGCCGGCCACGTCGATCATGGGAAGTCGACGCTGGTCAAGGCGCTGAC
>DAIUFO010000026.1:0-18822 GCA_036844545.1 Chloroflexota bacterium | reverse complement strand
CCAACCGAGGGCGATCATCGGCCACACCAGCATCATCAAGTAGCCGTTGAACTGCACGTACTCGCCCAGACTGAGGCGGCCGGTGATGACATCCTGGCCGCCCAGCCAGATGACCATGGCGAACGCCAGGCCCACCAGGAGCTGCATTGTTGGCCACAGCGTCGATTGCACGCGGGCCAGGCGGATGCTGCGATCGACGTATTCTTGGTTGGCCGCTCGAAAATGGTCCACCCAGTCTTGCTCCTGGGCAAAGGACTTGACGATGCGGATGCCGGAGAAGGCCTCCTGGGCCTTGGCTGAGAGCGTCGAGAACTGCTCCTGCACCGCCGTGAAGCGGCGCTCGATCTGCCGGCGTAAGCTGATGAAGGCGATGCTGACCAAGGGCAGCAGGACGCCGGCGTAGAGCGCCAGCCTCACGCTGATGGTGAGCATGATGGCTAGGGTGATGGCGAAGCTGATCACGGTATTGGTGAAGTTCTGCAGCCCCGGTCCGAGCATCTGGCGTACGGCGTTCAGGTCGTTGGTCATGCGGGCCATGAGGTCGCCCGTGCGCGTGGTCTGAAAGAAGGCCGGCTGCAGGCGTTGGAGATGGGCCAGCAGGTCGTTCCGCAGGCGGTACTCGATCAGCCGCGAGACGTGGCTGAAGCCATAAGCCCGCGCGAAACGCAGCCCGCCGGCCGCGGCCGTGAGCAGCACCATCAGCAGGCCGTAGCCGGCCAGCGTTCGGCCCGTCGTGCCGCGGGTGATGGCGTCGACCGCTACCCGCAGGATGTAGGGGATCGTCAGCGCCAGGAGGGTGCCGGCGACGGTCAGCAGGAGCAGTCCGACAAGTCGCCGCCGGTAGCTTAAAAGGAGGTTTCGGAGCATCCGTTCAGACTATTTTCGCCCTCTCTTGACTTATGTTGACCAATCACTCGGCGCTTAGCCCGTTCCCCCAATTCCCCATTTGGGGCTATAGCTCAATCAAACATACCGGGCCGAAACTGATTGCTCTATGCTTGTGGTCTCCCCCCACCGGGGGCTGATACCCAGGCCAGCGGGCCTTCGTTAAGCGTGGCAACTACGCACGCGGGAGGGGTTGAGCGAATGGCGACAGTCTTTGGCGAGCAGGCCGCTCAAACTGTTCACGCGGGCAGCGGTTCGGCCACCGCGGAGACGCCGCGTGGGAGGCTTGGCAGCGAAGACTTCAGTCGCTATTTGGAGCGCGTGACGACCATCCACAGCCGCCTTTCGCGGATGGTCCTCAACGGCGATGGCATCGATAGCCTGGTGGTGACGCTCAGCCATCTGTTGAGCCGGCCGGTAGTTGTCCAGGACCGCTTCTTCAAGCTGCTGGCGGCCTCGGAAGGGGCGGCAGAAGACCTGGCCGTGGCCGACGTTTTCGAGGATCCGCGGGTGGCCGATCGGGTCAAGCGCATCATTCAGGAGCACCGGCCGGCGGAGTTTGCGCCCTTCCCGGAACTGGGGATGCAGCGCGCCCGGGTGATGGCGCCGATCGTGGTCGGCAAAGAGATGGTGGGCTACCTCTCGATCCTGGAGAACGAACGGCCAATCGAGGATATGGACTTCACCACCGCCGAGCACGCGGCCACCGTGCTGGCGCTGGAGGTGATGAAGGAGCGCACGGCCTTCGAAGTGGAAAACCGCCTCAGAGGCAACTTCACCGAAGACCTGCTTTCGGGCATCTACACCGACGAGCGCTCAATGCTGGCTCGGGCCCGGCACCTGGGCTACAACCTGGCCCAGCACTACCACCTGCTGCTGGTCGAGCCCGACGAAGGCCAAGCCGTCGCTCCGCGGCGCCGCGGAGAGTCCGACGGCGCCCGTCTGCGAGCCGATGTGGAGGAGATCGTCCAGGGCTTCGTCCAGAAGAGCGCGCCTGGCAGCATCGTGGCGGCCAAGGGGCACGGCGTGGTGGTGCTGGTGCCGGAGGCTTTCACGGGTCCATCGCAGCAGGCCATCGAAACGCTGGCCCAGAACCTGCATGGCCGCGTGGTCCAGGTGTTGCCGGAGGTGCCGATTTCCATCGGCGCCGGCCGTTTGTGCAAAGCCATCTCCGATTTCAAAGAGTCGTTCCAAGAGGCGCGACGCTCATTGGACATCGTCCGCCGCTGCCACAAGCGCAACCAGGTGGTGTTCTTCCACGCCCTCGGCGTGTACCGCCTGTTCTCGCTGATCGATGATCGCGCTGAGCTGCTGAGGCTGGCCGAGCAGACGCTGGGGCCGCTGCTGGAGTACGACCGGCAACACGGCACCACGCTGGTGCGGACCCTGGGCTATTACCTCGAGAGCGGCCGCAACCTGGAGGGCTCGGCACGGGCCATGTTCATCCACGTGAACACGCTCAAGTACCGGCTGAAACGCATGCAGGAGATCGCCCGGCTGGACTTCAACAGCGCCGAGCAGCGCTTCAACGTGCATCTGGCGGTGAAGATCCTACAAGCAATAGGGCCGGACTCCGAGCTTTAACCCCCCTAACGGACGCTGACCGTCGCCACGCCGGCTTGAATGATGAGGTCCAGCTTGTTCTGGGCCGTGTCGTAATCCGCGGAGCGGTACATGCGCGGGCCGCTGGAGGGGAAGCGGCTCTGGTCCACACTCAGCGTGCTGAGGCCGCCCTCGTATTGGATTTGGGCCGCGACGCCGTCCGGCACCTGGACGTCGATGGTGGCGGCCCCGCCCTTGATGGTGGCGCTGGTGGCGCCGGCGTTTTGGGGCATCACCACGAGGGTGTGGCTGGCGCCCGTCCGCAGGTCGAAGCTGCTGACGTGCAACTGGCTCAAATCGAGCTTGCCTTCCGAGGCGCCCTCCTGGATGTCCAGCGACAGCGGCACCGCGGCGGCCAGCAGCAGGTCCATCTGGCCGCTGCCGGAGTTGCCGTTGCCAAAAGGCAGGCGCCAGGGCGGCCCGCTGCCGCGCAGGTTGTAGACCAACTGCCCCTGGTTGCCGCGGAGGCGGTAGCTGGCCTGTGGCGCGAGCTGATCGGGACCGTCGTAGGTCATCTGCGCGAGCTGGTCGGGTTGGGCCTCCAAGGCGCCGACGTTGAGGTTGCCAGCGCCAAAACGAACCATCACATTGGCCGAGCCTGCGCCTTGGAGGACTTGGGTGAGGGTGTGGGAGCTGAGGTTGCCCGGCGCGGCTGAGGTGAAATGGCCGAACGCCGCTACTGCGACAGCAGCCACGATGGCCAGGACCAGGATGCCGCCCATGGCGGCGCCGAGGACGTGCCGGCCGGCGCTGCCGAGGAACAGCTCCAGGCCAATCAGGATCAGGATCACCGGCCAGAAGCGGCCGAGCGAAGCCCACACATCCCAGCTCAGCAGACCCAGGTTCTGGAGCAGGAAGATGACGCCGGCGCCGATGAGCAGGACCGGCCAGACGATGCCTCCGCCGCGCCGCCGCCGGTAGTAGCCGGGCGGTGGCGGGCCAGGCGGCGGGTAGGATGCGCTCAAGCGGTTACATTCTCCAGTCGTGGTGGCGCGTCAGCAATGCCGCGCCGAGGACGATCAGCACCACTGCCCAGGCCACGCCACCGTTGATCCAACGGAACAACCCGGCTTGGGCGCTGAGGAACAGCAGCCCCAGCACGATCAGGACGATGCCCGCGGAGCGCTTGCGCCGGCCGTTATAGTGATAGCCGGGGCCATACCAATAGTCGTGTCCGCCCCAGCCACTGGCGCCGCCGGCGGGTTCCCAGCCAGGCGTCTCGCCGGGTGCCCCCTCGCTGCCGGCGGGGCGCTCGCCCTCGGCCGCCGTCGATGGCCCCCGCCCTGCGCCCGGCTGGTCGCTGTCGAGTGGCATGATTACCCACATCACGAAATACACCGCCACGAATAAGCCGGCGGTCACCACCGTGGCCACGACCCACATCAGGCGCATCAGTGTGGGGTCGACGTCGAAGTACTCGGCCAGCCCGCCGGAAACGCCCGCCCACATGCGTTCGCGCGAGCTGCGCGCCAAGCGCCGCCGCCTCCAAGGTTCGTGCTCCATGCTTGCTGGCCTCCTGCTTTTTCGGTCTCTGGCTATGGGACGCGGCGCTGGAGGCAGTTGTTGCACCGCAACATTCCGCGCCAAGTATGCGTCCAATCCCCGGAGGCGCCATGGCTGATAGCGGGCAGGACCTGGTCCGGCGGGCTCAGGACGGCGAACCGGCCGCGCTGCGCGAGCTGATCGCCACCCAGCAGACGTACGTGTACAGCATCTGCCGTGGCATGATGCGCAACGAGGCCGATGCGGCCGATATGACCCAAGATGCATTCGTGCGGGTGCTCCGTTCGCTCCACACCTACCGCGGTGAGACCAAGTTCACGACCTGGCTCTACCGCCTCGTGACCAACGTCTGCCTGGACGAGCTGCGCCGGCGCGGCGCCCCCACGCTGACCCTCGACGCTACTGACGAGGACTCGCCTAGCATCGAGCCGGCCGACCCGGACCCATGGGTGCAGCCCGAGCGCTGGGCGGCCGCGGCTGAGGATGCCGCCGAGCTCCAGAAGGCGCTCGGCGGCCTGACGACGCCGCAGCGGTTGGCGCTGACGCTGTTCTATTTCGACGATTTGCGGTACGAAGACATCGCGCAGGTGATGGACGTACCGCTGAATACCGTCAAGAGCCATATCCGGCGGGCCAAGGAGCGCTTGGCCGAGCTGCTGATGGGCCGCCGCAACGGCCAGGAGCTGGCGTGGTCTGCAGCGAGGTAAGGCCCCAGCTCCTCGCGCCCGACGCCGCGCGTGAGCTCCAGGTCGCCGAGCACCTGGCAGCCTGCGCTGCCTGTGGACGCTTGCTAGAAGCCCTGGGCCGGCTTGACGGCGCCGTGCAAGCGGCGCTCGTCGTTGGCTCGCCAGCTGAATTGCAGGCACGGTTAGCGCGCCTGGTGGAGCGACAAGCTGCTCCTGCTCGGCTGGATCAAGCCCTGTACGCCGCGCTCGTCGTCGGGCCTCCGGCCGAGCTGCAGGCTCGACTAGCGGCAACGGTCGCCACCGAGGAAGAGCGGAGTCGCGCCGTTGCCCGGATGGAGCAGGCACTGCTCGCTGCCGTGGTAGTTGAGGCACCGGCCGAGCTGCGGATGCGCTTAGCAGAGCTGGGCGCCGAGGAGGCGCGTAAGCAGGCGGCCGCGCGGGTCGAGCAGGCGCTCCGGTCGTCGCTGGTGATGGAGGCGCCGGCGCAGCTTAAAGCCCGCTTGGTGGCGGTGGCTCAGGCGGGCGTGGTCGATCGGAGTGAAGAGGCGATCCGGTCAGCGGTGGTCGTCGAGGCGCCGGCGGCGCTCCAGGCGCGATTGCTGGTGCTGGCGCCGGCGGACGACGGCCTTGCTTGGCTACCCGGCTTGTGGCACATGGTGCGCACCAGGCCGGCTGTGTTTGCCGGACAGCTCGCCGCGCTGGCGGTGCTGGCGTATGCACTGACACAGGTTGCTTCATGGCTGGGCACACTGCCGGTGGTACTGGGCGATATCCCCTATGCGCTGGAGCTGCTGCTGCTGTCGCCGGCCGTGGACTACCTGGGCCAGGTCGAGGGCCTGCTCCAGCAACTGGCGCTGTGGCTGCTCGTCGGCGCCGCGGGTTGGCTGCTGGCGCAAGGCTTGTCCTGGCAGCGGCGCGAGCCCGCGCCCTGAGCTTCGGCCAGCCGCTCCACTACTACGAGCGCCTGGAATCCACGCAGGCCATCGCTCGCAGGTTGGCCGAGGAGGGCGCTCCGGAGGGCACACTGGTGGTTGCCGGCGAGCAGACGGGCGGTCGCGGGCGATTGGGCAACAGCTTCTTCTCGCCGCCTGGCGGACTCTACCTGTCGCTGATCCTGCGGCCGTCGCTTCAGCCGTCGCAAGCCCCGCTCGTGGGGCTGGCGCTGGGCCTGGCAGTGGCCGAGAGCGTACAGTCGCTGACCGGCCTCGATCCGGTGCTGAAGTGGCCCAACGACGTTCTGATCGGACGGCGCAAAGTGTCCGGCGTGCTGATCGATCTGGCTACCACTGGAGAGAGTATTCGGTGGGCGATAGCCGGCGTGGGCCTGAACGTCAACATCTCGTCGTTCCCGCGCGAGCTGCGTACGACGGCTACCAGCCTGTTCCAGGAGCTGGGCCACGAAGTGGGGCTCGACGCGCTGCGTGCCGAGCTGCTCAGGCGCTTCCACGAGCACTACCGCGACCTCCTGGCCCATGGTCCTCCCACGCTCCTGGCGGCCTGGGGCGCCGTGCCCAACCTGCTTGGCCAAATCGTGCGCGTATCAGCTGGAAATGAGGCGTTCGAGGGTCTCGCGGAAAGCCTCGATGCGGATGGCGCGCTGCTGGTGCGGCTGGAAGATGGCCGCCGGCGGCGTGTAGTGGCGGCCGAGGTGCATCTGCTTCCGGCTACCCAGCCTGGCTGAGGAGGCGGGCGACGAGGGCTCTATCGAAGTTGCCGCCGCTGAGGATGAGGGCCAGCGGTTCCGCGATAGCCCCAAGCTTGCTGGCCAAGTAAGCGGCCAGCGACAGAGCGCCTGTTGGCTCCAGGGCAAGCTTGAGGCGCTCCCAGGCCACCAGGACCGCGCTTTCGATTTCGGCTTCGGACACGGTGACGACGTCCTCCAGCAGCCCTTGTTCGACCAGCACCTCAAAGCTGCGTTGGCCGATGGCGAGGGTGCGCACCCCGTCGGCGATCGTCTTGGGTGGGGCGGGCAGCGACTGGCGCTGTTTCGAGTGCAGGCTGGCCGCGGCGTCGGCGGCCAGCTCGGGCTCCACGCCGATGACCCGGATGCCGCTGTCGCGTGCCTTAGCGGCCAGCGCGGCGCCGCTGATGAGTCCTCCGCCGCCGACTGGCGCGACGATGGTGCGCACGTCCGGCCGGTCGTGCAGCAGCTCGTACGCGGCAGTGCCCTGGCCATGGATGATGTCCCAATCGTCGAAGGGATGGATCACGTCGAGGCCGCGCTCCTCGCCGACCTCCTTGAGCAGCGCCTCGCGGTTGTCGCCCGTAACGCCATCGGTGATGACTTCGGCGCCCAGCACGCGCGTGGCGGCGATCTTGGCCGGGTTGGAGTCCGCCGGAATAAGGATGACTGCCGCCAGACCGGTCGTTCGCGCCGCCAGCGCCACGGCCTGGGCGTGGTTGCCGGAGCTGACGGCGATGACGCCTCGGCTGTCCGGCTTGCGCTCGCGCAACCGCAGGATGGCGTTGAAGGCGCCACGCACCTTGAACGATCCGGTGACTTGCAGGCACTCAGGTTTGAGGACCAGCTTGGGATCGAGATCGGTGGGAAGTGCCGGCGTCCACCGGACGTGAGGCCGGATGCGCTCGGAGGCGGCCTCGATCTCGGCCATGTGGCCGCTGAGGTAATCGCTCATGCTCCGAGCATACGGCGCGACTGCTACGCTAGTCCTCGCCCATGGCTGAGGGCAAGCTCGACAAGCTGCGCGATATCGCCCACCGGTTCCGGACCGGTGAGCTCTCGCTGCACGACGCCGCCCTCGAGGCCGGCACGACCGAGGAACAATTCATGAACGCGGTCAAGAGCTTCTCCTGGGTGGAGGACAAAGCCGGCCAAGCCGGCAAGCTGGCCTCCGGCGCGGCCCAAACCGGCCGCCGCCTGTGGGACCGCTGGACGGGGAAAAAGTAAGGTTTCGGCTTAGGCCCTCAGCAGCTCGCTGAGGCCCAGTTCGGCTAGTTTGCTCGACGGAATGGCCCCGTCAGGAGTCCAGGCGCGGGCGGCGTAGTAGGAGGCGATCATCTCCTGGAGCTCAGGGGCGGTGAGCGTCGTACCGGACGCAACGCCCGTTGTGAGGGGCTCGCTGAGGACGCGCGCGGGCAACGTGTCGTCGGCGGGCTGCCAGCCTTCGCGGACGTTGAACAGCTTTTTGAGGTTGGTGATGCGCTCGCCGGCCTGGCGCAGGTCGACCTGCCAGCCGGTGACGAGCTGGTAGAGCTCCTCGGCTTCGGGGTAGAAGTCCTCGAAGCAGCGACGCACGAACTTGCACAGGATGAGCGAGTCGATGACGGCCGACCGATCCTCGCTGTCGGCGGCCAGCTGGCCGCGGCGATCGTCAGGGCGCAGACGGTCGATCTCGTCGGAGAAGTCGGCTTCGTAGGCGGTGGAGCGGTTGTGGCAGGCGCCGCGGGAACCGACCGCTAAGCCGAGGGCCATGGTCTTGAGGCTGCGCGGCTCGTAGCCCGGCATCTCCAGGCCCTTCACCTGCATGGCCCATCCTTCGGAACCTCCGCCGGTCTCCCGCGAGGCGCCGAGACTGCCGTCGGCCAGGAGCTCGCCCAGCCCCTCGCGACGGGCGATGGCTTCCAGCGCGGACAGCAGGCCCTCGCCGCTTCCGAAGCTCAGGCCGGGGGCGTCGAGCAGGCCGTGCTGGGCTGACTCCATGGCCCAGGCGACAGTAGCGCCGGCGCTGATCGTGTCCATGGCGTAGCGGTCGCACAGGGCGGCCGCCTCGAGCACGACCTCCAGGTCGGAGATGCCGCACAGCGGGCCGAGGGCGTAGAGGCTTTCGTACTCCAGGCGAGATGTCTTCTCGCCGAAGCGAAACAGGTGCTCGCAGCCGATGGTACACGCGGCGCAGGTGACAGAGCGCTCGTGGTGGGCCTCGTGCAGCTGCTCGCCGCTTACCTGGTCGGCGGCTTCGAAGGTGGACTGCTGGAAGTTGTAGCTGGGCAGGGCGCCGAGACGGTTGAAGACGGACAGGTTAGCCGTGGTGCCCATGCTCCGGTACTTTTCGGTGGCATGGCCCAGGCTGCGCTCGGTGAGTCGCTTGCGGACAGTCTGCAGCTCGCTTGGCTGAGACACCACTGTTCGGATGTGGCCGCGCACCGCCATCGCCTTGAGCCGCTTGGCGCCCATGACCGCCCCGGTCCCCGTTCTGCCCGCATGGCGTCCGGCGTTGCTGATGGTCGCGTAACGGACCAGCTTTTCGCCCGCTAGGCCAATGGCTGCCACACGCAGGTAGGGGTCGCCGCGGAGCTCGCGGATCTTGGCCTCGGTCTCGCCAGGGTCGAGGCCGAGCAATGGCGCGGCGTCATGAAAGCGCACGCCGGAGTCGCCGATCTCAACATAACTCCAGTCGGCAGCGCTGCCGGTGAGGACGATGGCGTCGAAGCCGGTCTTCTTGAGCTCGACGGCGAGGTAGCTCGAGGACATCGAGTCGCCGATGAAGCCGGTGAGCGGCGACTTGGTGATGACGGTGTATTTGCTGGAAGTGGTGACGGCGGTGCCGACCAGCGGACTGTTCACGAAGATGAGGGGATTGGCCGGCGACAGCGGTTCGACCCCGGCCGGCGCGAAACGGTACAGGAGGTACGATGCCAGGCCGGTGCCGCCGACGAAGGCCCGCAGGACGCCGGGTGGGATGGGCTCCTCGTGCCAGGCGGCTGCGGAGAGGTCCACCACCAGCAGGCGACCGTGGTAGCCGTGCAGATCGCTCACTGATTCCTCGCCCGAATTGTAGGGCCCCCCTGCATACGAAAAATGCCCCTGGCGCCGCGCGGCGCCAGGGGCATTCAAACCCAGCGGGCCTAATGGTCTTTGTGGCCGCCGCCGTGCCGCTCGTCGCGGTTGTCAGCACCAGCACACAGACCGGCTCACGGGCTATAGCGGCGCTCGAGTTGCCAGCCGGGGCTGGGGCCAGGAAAGAGGGCGGAGCTAACCGCCCGCCAAGCTGGAGATCACCAGCAGCTCGTCGTTCTCGGAAATGGGCTCGTCGAGGTCGGAGCAGAAGCGCAGGCCGTTCAAGTTAACGGCGTAGGCGGGTGTGAGCTGGCCGTCTTCCTGGAGGACGGCGCCGACGAGCTTGGGATGCAGCCGCGCCAGCGCCCGCAGCGTTTGGCCAATGGTGTTGCCTGGAACGCTGAGCGACCGAACGCCCGCCAGCAGCCGGGCCTGGCCATACAGCTCGACGGTGGGCACGCTGCCAGCGTAGCGCCTACGGCGTCGCCGGCTCGAGAAACTGCTCGACGACGTCGACTCCGGTTTCCGGATCGGCGCCCAAATCGTCCATGAGCAGGCGCTCGAGCCACTGGCCGAAGTCGCGAGGGACCAGCTTGGGGCTGATCATGAACGTAGCGTCGACCGCTCCGCGCCGGCGCAGCGCCTCGGAGCCTTTTTCGCTGGGCTCGTGCAGCTCACAGAAGCAGCTCACCACGTTGCCGTGCAGCGTCAGCGTCAGCCGAGCGACGTTGGTTTCGAGGATGAGAGACCGTGACGTGTCTCGGCCTTCTACCAATTTGTCGAACTGCACCGCCAGAAATCCACTGCGCGTACGTGAATCCAAACGCACCCCCTGGTTTCGTCCCCATGTTGCCCGCGGATCGGGCGGGTCGCAATCGTCACTTCAGGACAAATGCAACCGCCTTGCTTGGCAGCATCAATTTTAACGAGACACCACCCTCTCGCTGTGCGACGTGCTCGACGTTGGCGGACACGAAGCGCTGCCACTTGGCCGCGTCGGGGCTCACCATGAGCTCAGCCTTACTCTGAATTGCCGTCATCGTATGGATGATCAGCCCCAGCTCGCTGCGCTGATAAAAGTACTTGGCATAGGCCTGGGTGACGGCCTTGTACAGCTCGCCCTTCTGTTCGCCAGTGAGCTTTTGAAGGGCGGCGCTCGAGAACTTGGCGATCGGCAGGGTGGAGCGGACGTCTTCGGCGTGGGTGGCGTCGAGCTCCGGCTGCAGCGCCATCTTGCGGCTCGCTGCCCGGGCGCCCCACAGCCAGCTGTCGACAACGTCCGAGTGCAGCAGCTGGAGCTTGCCCTCTTTCGCCAGGTCCAGGAGCTGTCGCACGCATTCGGTTTCGGGCTCGGTCTTGCGCTCGAGCAGCAAGTTCAGCGAGGCAGTGTCGAGATAGACGCGCATCGTACGAAGATCGTGCGCTACGCTCGCTGGCGGCGCCGCAGGAAGACCAGGATCGCTGCCATCACCCCCATCAGGATAGCGAGGCCGTAGATCTTGAGGCCCAGGCCGACGCCGCGGTTGTCGGTGAAGGCCAGCGCGTACAGGCCGAAGGCTGCTGAGAGGCTGTAGTACAGCAGCACGGTGCCGCGCTGGCCAAGGCCCGTATCCAGCAGGCGGTGATGAAGATGGCGGCGGTCGCCTTGCCAGATGGGCTGGCGCGCCAGCACGCGCAACAGGATGAGCAGGGCCACGTCGAGTACGGGTACGCCGACTACCAGCAGGGCGGTGGCGAGCTTGGCGCCGCCGATGATAGCCAGCGCCGCCAGCACGAAGCCAAGAAACCAGGCGCCGCTGGTGCCCATGAATATCCGCGCCGGGTAGAGGTTGTGCGGCAGGAAACCGGCTGCCGCGCCGGCCAGCGCCAGGCACAACAGCGCCACGTCCCGCTGCCCCAGCTTGAGTGACACGAACGCCAAAATGGCCGCCGCGATGGCCACCACGCCGCCGGCCAGACCGTCCAGGCCGTCCAGGAAGTTGACGGTGTTTACCATGCCGGCGATCCAGAACAGGCTCAGCAACGCGCCGGCCCACAGCGGCAAGGCGATGCCGCCGCCGAACGGGCCGCCGGCGGTAGGGTCCCGAACGTCCAGGATAGTAACCCCCGCGAAGACGGCGGTGCCGGCCGCTATCAACTGCACCGCCAGCTGCGCGGCGGCCCCAAGATCGTGCTGCGCCGGCTGGCGTTTGTCGTCGAAGGCGCCCGCAACCACCAGCAGCGCGGCGGCGGCGATGATGGCTATGAGCTTGCCGTCGAAGGGCTGCCTTGTCGCCAGCAGGGCGGCGACAAACGCCAGCAGCATGCTGGCGCCGCCGAGCCGTGGCCGCGGCCCTTCATGCTTGCGTCGGTCGTCCGGCAGGTCGACGAAGCCGAACCTGAGCGCCAGCCGGCGCTGAGGGAACGTTAGGACATAGGACAGGACAGCCGCGACCGCGAAGGCAAGGACGAGGACGATGGCGTCAGCAGCCCGGAACCGGGAAGCCGGCGCATAGGCGCCGTACCTCCTGACGGACGCGCGAGGTCAGGCCGTCGTCGTCGGGGCGGCGCACCACCTCGCCGATCCACTGGCCGATCTGCCGCATCTGATCGGGGCCCATGCCGCGGGTGGTGGCAGCGGGCGTGCCAACACGGATGCCGCTGGCCACGGACGGGGGCTGAGGATCGAACGGAATGGCGTTCTTGTTGACGGTAATGCCGGCGCGATCCAGCGCGGCCTCCGCGTCCTTGCCGGTCACGCCCACGGCCGAGACGTCGCACAGCAGCAGGTGGTTGTCGGTCCCGCCGCTGACCAGCTTGAGGCCGGCCGCCAGCAGGCTCTCGCCGAGGATGCGCGCGTTCTCGACCACCTGGCGGGCGTAGTCCTTGAACGAGGGCTGCATGGCCTCGAGCAGGCACACCGCCTTACCGGCGATGACATGCTCGAGCGGACCGCCCTGGGCGTTGGGGAAGACGGCTGAGTCGATTTTCCTGCCTAATTCTTCGTCACAGAGGATCATGCCGCCGCGTGGGCCGCGCAGCGTCTTGTGCGTGGTGGTGGTCACGATCTGCGAGATGCCGATTGGGCTCGGATGGACACCGCCTGCTACCAAGCCGGCGAAGTGGGCCATGTCGGTAAGCATCAGCGCGCCGGCGGAGTCGGCAATCTGGCGGATGCGAGCGAAGTCCCACAGCCGCGGGTAGGCGGAGGCGCCGGCGATGATCAGCTTGGGCTGATGCTCGTCGGCGAGCTGCTGCATCTGCTCGTAGTCGATGCGTTGGTCGTCCTGCCGCACGCCGTAGGACACGATGTTGAACAGCTTGCCGGAGAAATTGACCTTCGAGCCGTGGGTCAGGTGCCCGCCCTGGTCCAGGCTGAGGCCCATGACCGTGTCGCCGGGCTTGATGACGCCCATGTAGGCGGCGTAGTTGGCCTGCGCTCCGGAATGGGGCTGGACATTCGCGTGTTGGGCGCCGAAGAGCTGCTTGGCGCGGTCGATGGCCAGCTGCTCCACCTGGTCGATGAACTCGCAGCCACCGTAATAGCGGCGGCCGGGCAGGCCCTCGGCATACTTGTCGGTGAGGATCGAGCCAACTGCCTCCAGCACGGCCGGGCTCGTATAGTTTTCGGACGCAATCAGCTCGATGCCCTCGCGCATGCGCGCTTTTTCGCGCTCGATCGCGCGAAAAACGTCGGGGTCGATTTCAGCCAGCGAGGACACGCGTTCCGCTACGGCAGCCATGGCCCCAAGTATATGGGGCGGCGGCCTCTACGGCTGGCGGTTCTTCTGGATGGGAACGGCGTTGGCCGGTGCTTCCGGCTGGGCCGCCTGGGTGGCCGCCTGCTCGTCGGGGAAGACGATCAGCAGGTCTACGCGGCGGTTCTTGGCCCGGTTTTCGGGCGTGTCGTTGGGGAACATGGGCGAATACTGCGCCTTGTTCCACAGCGACAGCCGCTCCTCGGGAAAGCTGTTCTTGTCGACCATCACGCGCAGCACGTTGTAGGAGCGGGCATTGCCCAGCAGCCAGTTATCGCGAAACTGCGAATTGCCGGATTGTGGACCCAGCTCGTCGGTGTTGGAAACGATCTCGATGGGATTCTCCAGCTCTTTCAGGGGCTCTCCAATCTGGGCCAGGAGGGCGGCGGCGCCGGGCTTGAGGGCGGCGGTGCCGGACTGAAACAGCAGCTGCGACGCCAGGCTGACGGTCACGCCCTGTGTCACCTCAGTCACCGTGATGCCGTCGCCGGAGCCGCTGGCGTCGGCCACCTTCTCGAGCTGGTTGGCGACGGCCGCCTTGAGGGTGTTGTTGTTGGAGGTAATCTGCTGCTGCACCTGGCCGTAGGCCACAGAGGCATTCAGCGACGTGGTGTTGAGGCCGGCCAGGACGCCCGCGCTGAAAGCCTTATCCAGCGAGCCCTTGAGATCCTGGAACTTCTTGACGTCGATGATCGAGAAGGAATAGAGGATCACGAAGAACACCATCAGCAGCGTGATCAGGTCGGCGTACGTGAGCAGCCAGCGCTCGCTGCGGTCCTTCTCGGGCTTAGCCTTGGATTGCAGAGCCATGTGAGCTTGCGCCGAGAATAGCAAACCTGCGTAGATCGCGCCGCAAGGCCGCGCGGAAGTACTATAGAAGCCGCCGGCCTACCCTGGCGGCTTCATGGGAGCGGTCTCGGCCAGCGTCTAAACTCCAGCATATGCTGGCCAAGAAGGTCCGCGCTCATGCGCTGGACGAGTCGCGACGCCACCTGTCCTCCGCGTACGCCACGCGCTACATGTGCGCTCCGGCGCCCAAGTACGAGCTGCCGCGGGAGCAGATGCCCGCCAACGTCGTCTACCAGATCATTCACGACGAGCTGAATCTCGACGGAAACCCTGCCCTCAATCTGGCGACCTTCGTCACCACCTGGATGGAGCCCGAAGCAGATCGGTTGATGGGCGAGTGCCTGGGCAAGAACTACATCGACCAGGACGAATACCCGCAAACGATTGAGATCCACAACCGCTGCGTCAACATCCTGGCCCGGCTGTTCCATGCGCCTGAGGAGGAGACCAGCGTAGGCACCTCTACCGTGGGCTCCTCCGAGGCCATTCATCTGGCCGGGCTGGCGCTCAAATGGAACTGGCGCAAGCGCCGGCGGGCAGCCGGCAAGCCGGCCGATATGCCAAACATCGTTATGGGTCACAACGTCCAGGTCGTGTGGGAGAAGTTTGCCCGCTATTTCGACGTCGAGCCCCGCTATGTGCCGCTGACGGAAGAGCGCTACGTGCTGGGCGTTGAAGAAGCGCTGCAGATGGTGGATGAGAACACCATCGGCGTCGTTGGCGTCCTGGGCAGCACCTACACCGGCGAGTACGAGCCGATCCGGGAGTTGAATGACGCTCTCATGGAGTTGAACCGCGACACGGGCTGGGAAATACCCGTGCACGTCGATGCCGCCAGCGGCGGCTTTGTCGCTCCCTTCGCCCAGCCGGACCTGGTGTGGGACTTCCGGTTGCCGCTTGTGAAGTCGATCAATGTCTCCGGCCACAAGTACGGGCTGGTGTATCCGGGCGTTGGCTGGGCCATCTGGCGGGACCACGCCGAACTTCCGGAGGAGCTGATCTTTCACGTGAACTACCTGGGCGGCGATCAGCCAACCTTCAATCTGAACTTCTCTAAGGGCGCCGGCCAGGTAGTTGCCCAGTACTACAACTTCTTGCGCTTGGGAGAAGAAGGCTACCGCGCCATCGTGGCCGGCCTGTACGAAACCGAGCAGTTCGTGCGGCAGGCCATTCAGAAGCTGGAGCACTTTGACCTCGTCGGTAAGCCGAACGGCCTGCCTGTGGTGTGTGTGCGCCTACGCCCGCATGTGCCTTACACCGTGTTCGAAGTGTCCGCCCGCCTGCGTGAAAGTGGTTGGATTGTGCCGGCCTACACGCTGGCTCCGAATGCCGAGGACATCACCGTCCTGCGCGTCGTCGTCCGCGAAGGGATGAGCCGGGACATGGCCGAGATGCTGATCGCTGACCTGACACGAGTGGTGGCCAGCCTCCCGTCCTCGTTGTCCTGCTGCTGCTGTGGGTGCGCGTCGCGCTCCATCACACGCTGCTGGCCGAAGCCGTGGATGCGACGGTGGGCGGCGTGGGAGCCTGTTCGCACTGTCGCCGGATGGTGCCGCGCATGGCTTTCTGCCCCAGCTGCGGAATCGCTGTCCGTGCCACGCCTAAAGCCGGGGCCGGCCGTCTCGCCAGGAGGGTCCGCTAGCTGTGGCCATCGCAGGCGCAGCGCCATTTTGCGGCCGGTGCGGCGCGCCCCTAACCCCAGGCAGCGGTTTTTGCGGCTCGTGCGGAGCGCCGGTGGCGTTCCCCACGCCAGCCAGCTTTCCGATGGCTACGCCCCAACAGATAGCCGCGGTGCTGCCGTACAAGGCTGGCCGTACGCTGCCGTGGTCGACCCTCGGCGGCGGCCTGTTTGGTGCCATGGCTATCCTGGCCCTGCTGGCGCACCTTCTGGGGTCGGCCCGAAGTGCGCCAGCTACGTGTCCGCCCACCTGCAAGCCGCCTCAGCCCGTCTCAGCCCGTCTCAGCTCCGCTGACGACGACCTACCACTATGTCAGCTCGGCCTACGGATATTCGTTGGACTATTACCAGGAGATCAGCGGCGAGCCGAGCAAGAACGACGACCGGAGCGTCGGGTGGCAGTTCCCAAAGGTGGACAGCATCGTTACGTTCAGTGGCGAGCCCGCTGAGGGGCGCAGCCCCGAGCAGGTGATCGACGATTCGCAGCAGAAGCAGTTCCAGGACGCCGTGCGGTTGTACAGCATTCCCCAAGCCGAGGTTGGCTATGTGCCTGGCTACGGCGTCGTGTACCAGTGGTTCGTGCGGACGGCCGGCGGTCAGAACCAGGAGCGCCGTGTCATTCTCATGGCGGCCATCAGGCAGAACCTGGTGGTAAAGGTAGAGGCCGCCGGCCGCTACGAGCTGCTGAAGAACGGCCATCCAAACCCTGCCAACATTCGGATCGCCGGACTGCTGGGCGCTGTGGCCAACACCGTAGTCTGGCCCGGCGACCCGCCGTTGTAGCGGCCTCGCGGGCCAGGCTGCCGCGTGCCTTCGATTCACATGGTCGATATCAGTTGCCGGGACGTTGTCGATGACTCCAAGCCGGCGCCCACCTGTGAGGCGCCCGTACGAGCGTTGGGAGAAACCACCTTCGCCTCGATGAGCCGTGCCGGCTCGTCTGCCTGAAAACCCTGGTCAACCAGATCGGTTTACTGGGCTAGCGGCCTGGCGACAACCTGTGCTGGGAGGAATGTTGCCCTGGGCCTGTCGCTGGGTGGAGCAGGTGTCACGATGTCGCAGTTGCCGGACAAGCTGCGCTGGACGAACCCGCTCACGGCCAGGGGTATGCCCTCTGGTGTAGTCCCGCTCACGACCAGTATCTGGCGGCCGCTGACTGACGAGGGCAGTTCCTCGATAATCCCAGCCACGACGACGCCCGCGCTCACCGACATGGACAGGCCGTTCGTGAACGTGAACCGCCGCGGTAGGCCAGTCCCGACCGCCAGCGGCAGCGACCCATCCAGCAGGGGCAGGGCATCGTTCTGATCGGCGGTGCCCCAAACGATCACGTTGGCGTCGATGTCCTTCGGGTCCGTGCCGTCCGTCAGCACGACCGACGGTACCGACATCGTGCCCTGTACGGAGCGGCCAAGGTCAGCCGCGAACCGGAGGTAGGGTCCGACGTCGAACGGACGGGATGGCAGTATGACCGTCGTCGCATCGATTCGATTGTCGGTATTGAAGGGATAGGGATAGTCGGCCAGATCGACCGCGTGAGAAACGTTGCCAGGGGTTATCTGCAGGTTGCTCGAGTTGTGGACGACGATCGACGAGGCCTGCAGAGGAGGCTGAGGCACGGCGCCGCACGGTCGCTGGCCGCTGGCCTGTGGAACGGGCAGAGGGGCTGGGGTCGCCGGCCGATAGGGTAACGTAAACGTGAGGTCGAAGGTGTTCAGCCCCGCGCGCAGCGCGTTGCCTGGTATGTTAACGGTCGCTGTGGCGGAGTCTCCAACCCGGCTGTCCATCGCAACGGTGGCGGTGGGAGAGCCGTTGACGTCGAGGCGAACCCTGAACGCATCGGCGGCGCCGTCACGGGACGGTGGCGCAATGGTCGTCAGCAGGTGCAGCGTGAGGCCGTCCGTCAGGCTGGGAAACTGGCCCGTAAACGTCAGACTGCGAGGGCCTGCGCTGGACAGCGTCTGATCGCTCAATCCGAGGTCCGCGAAGGTTATTGCCCCCGCGTTGATTGACTGGCTTGCCGTTGCGGATGGAGCTCCTTCTTCCGGCGTGAGTACATACGACTGGCCAGCCCACGCCGGCCCGGGGCCCTGCGTCAGAGCTGTCGCCGCCTTATGGATCGCCAGCCCCGTCCTGCCGGTGACCGCCAGTGCGACGCGTCCCGCGTTCAGCGGCGAACGGGCCTCCATCACGGCGCCGGTGTCGGGATCGACTATCGACCCATCTGGCGTCGTCAGCTCGTCCGCCGCGCTGATGCCAAGGGGCCATTGCACCTGCTTACGCCAATCGGGGAAGTCCGTGGTGCTCCCCACATAGATCAGGTTGGCATCACGTAATCGGTCGGGCAAAGACGCGTTATAGGGCTCTGACTCGACGCTGATGGGCTTCGAACCAGCAGCTTGCCCGATGCTTGCCATCACCGCTGTGGCTGCCTGCAACACGTCTCTACTGGGTGTGGGCGGCAAGACGACGGCGATCGGAGCTGGAACCGGAGAGGCCGCCGGTGATCAGCGGAGCGGGATAGCGCCCGAGGTCCGGAACAACTGGCGGCGGGTGAGGCGCCGAATCAGCGAGTGCGTAGCGGACGCTGGTTTCTCTGAGGACCGTGAATTTGGCGTTGCGCGGCGGAGCGCAGTCGTTGCGCTGGGCGGCAAACGTGGCCGAAATAGTGACGCGGTTGAGGACCGGGTCTACGCGGCTGTTGGGAATCGGGATTGTTTGCGCCCGCCGCTCGCCCGTTGTCCCGGGCACCGTTGCGAGCGGTGTGTTGTTCCATGCGACGACCAGTTGAAAATTGCTGACCGCCGCGTCCAGCGCCCGATACTCGATGGTCAGTGTCGACGGTGCGGCAGCGAGCGGAAGCTCGCCGGGACCCTGGAAGAAATAATCCGATGCCACGGACGTGCCTTCGAGCGAATTGTCGTTATAGCCGAGCGAGGCCAATGACAGGGTCATGTCCGAAGTTGCCGCCTGCGCGGCCAGTGGCGACGGGCGCAGCGCGAGCAAGAGCAGCATCACCGCCGAACCAAACCTCATATGCTCGGAAGCCGCCTAAACGGACCGCAATCCACTGCACATGGGTGCAAGTATCTGAGCGTAAACTGCCTCCGGATCGAACTCTACCCAGGTCTACCGAAACTGGCC
>DAIUFO010000025.1:10202-19404 GCA_036844545.1 Chloroflexota bacterium | reverse complement strand
GCTCGTCGGCGTGCTGTCCGTGCAGTTCGATCGTCCGCTGCAGCTGCGCGGCCAATGGATCGAGCTGCTGCTGCGTCCAGGTGAGCCGAACCCTGAGCTCGTCAAGATCTGGGAGCGCTGGGACGCGCTGTGGTACATGCAGATCGCCCAGCACGGCTACTCCGCAACCGACGGCACCACCGCCTTCTTCCCGCTGTACCCGGTCCTTATGCATGTCGTCGGCGCGGTGTTTCGCGACAACTACGCTCTGGCGGGGCTCATCCTGACGGCAGCCCTGCTCATCCCAGCGCTGGCCTGCCTGGAAGTGCTGGCCCGGAGTGTGGTCGGGCCCGAGGCCGCCCGCCGCGCCGTCCTGTACACCGCAATCTTCCCTACCGCGTTCTTCCTCTTCGCCCCCTACACCGAGGGCGTCTTCCTGCTCCTGGTGGTCGGCTCCTTCCTGGCCATGCGATCCGGGCGCTGGGGGCTGGCCGGACTGCTTGGTGTGCTGCTCGGTCTCACGCGAGCGCAAGGTGCGCTGCTGATGCTGCCCATGGCCTGGGAGTGGCTCGAGCAGCGCCGGCTTGGCACTCGCCGCCCATGGCCAAGCTTCCTGTACACCCTCGGGCCGGGTCTCGGGCTGCTGCTGTTCACAGCCTACATCCGCTTCGTCGTCGGACAAGACCAGGCCGGCTTCGCCACTCAGGCCAACTGGGGCTATCACGTGGTGCTTCCCTGGCAGGTGCTGGGAGCCAGCCTGTCACGCGTTCGCCTGGACCCGGTGGAGGCCCTCAACTTTGCGTCGCTTGCGCTCTTTTCCGGGCTCACCATCGTGGCCTTCCGGCGTCTGCCGTTCACCTATGTGCTCTACAGCGCGGTGAACATCGTCCTGATTCTCACGCGCCAGATGGACACCTGGCCGCTGATGAGCGTCTCACGTTACGTACTCGTGCTCTTTCCTGGTTTCCTGATGCTCGGATTGCTTGGTCGCCGGAGATGGCTTCATCAAACGATCTACACCGTTGGCCTGCTGACCATAACGCTGCTCTTTTACCAATACGTCCATTTCCGCTTCGTCGCGTAAAGCAGCCGCGATCCGGTCCCGGACGCGACCACCAACAGCCCGTTTGTCCTAGGCCTCACAACCATTCGGCCTTCTGATCCGTAGTTATTGGTAAGAGGCGCACACGATGGCCTGGGTTCGCGTTCCGCATCCCCAAGCCGAAAGCTGCGCCCGGCGCCTAGCCGCCACCGACAAGTCCCCCTCCTCCACAGCGCCACCCCTCTTGACATGGCGCTCCCTTGATGTATCGTGTGGAAATAACATTCGATCACGATCAATGGTCCAAAAAAGCAAGCTCCCACGTAGCGCGCTGAATGGATGTGCTAGCTTGAACAGGAAGAAGATGGAAGAGCCACCGCGCATGTAAGGGTAGGCGCAGGCGTTCACCGTTGACCACGAAATGCGGAGCGGCCTCCAGCCCCGTAACCCGCATCTCGCCTCGGCGACCAGCGACTACCGAGCCGACAGATTCGTCCACGAAATCTGACAGCTCGATAGAGAGCAGAAAAGGTTGGAGAACCATGGCAACCAAGATCTCATCCGCTTCTACCTCAAGTATTTTCGACATGCTGGACGCGCACGTGCGGCGCGCCAACACCAGCTCTTGGGAGGGCAACTTCCGGGACTACTTCCAGCGGGTCATCGACACCCCCCACATCACTCAGCTCGCTCACTCGCGCGTCTACAACATGGCCCGCTCCCACGGCGTCGACCTGGACGAGGATACTGGCGTCGAGACCTACAAGTTCTTCGAGAAAGACCTCTTCGGCGTCGAAGACTCTATCGCCAAGGTGATGGAGTACCTCAAGGCCGCCAGCGTCGGCTCCGACGTCGGCAAGCGCATCCTGATGCTGTACGGTCCGCCCTCTTCCGGTAAGAGCCAGCTGGTCATCAACCTGAAGCGCGGCTTGGAGGAGTACACGCAGACCGACGATGGCGCGGTCTACGCCATTGCCGACTGCCCCATGCACGAGGAGCCGCTGCACGTCGTGCCTCATTCCCTGCGAGCCGATTGCGCCCGCGAGCACGGCATCCACATCGAGGGTGAGCTGTGCCCCGTGTGCGCCATGAACCTGCGCGAGAAGTACGACGGCGACATCTGGCAAGTGCCCGTAAAGCGCATCTTCTTCTCTGAGCGCGAGCGCTGTGGCATCGGCACCTTCGTACCGTCCGATCCCAAGAGTCAGGACATCACCGAGCTGGTCGGCTCAATCGACCTGGCGCGTATCGGCGAGTATGGCGCTGAGTCCGACCCGCGGGCCTACCGTTTTGACGGCGAGCTGAACATCGCCAACCGGGGCATGATCGAGTTCATCGAGATGCTCAAGGTGGACGAGAAGTTCCTCTACGTCCTCCTGACGCTGTCCCAAGAGAAGAACATCAAGACCGGCCGCTTCGCCTTGATCTACGCCGACGAGTTCATAATCGCCCACACCAACGAGACCGAGTTCCAGGAGTTCATGGGCGACAAGAAGTCCGAGGCGCTGCAGGACCGCATGATCGTGGTCCGCATGCCCTACAACCTGAAGGTCTCGCAGGAAGTGCGGATTTACGAGAAGCTGCTGCGCCAGGCCAACATCGCCGGGGTGCACATCGCGCCTCACACCCTCGAAGTAGCCTCCATGTTCGCCATCCTGTCGCGTCTCGAGGAGCCCAAGATTCGCGGCCTCAGCCTGGTCAAGAAGATGCGACTGTACGACGGCGCCGACGACGTGGAGGGCTTCCGCAAGAAGGACGTCAAGCAGATCAAGGAGCAGACCGAGCGCGAGGGCATGGACGGCATCTCGCCCCGGTTCATCATCAACCGCATCTCCTCGGCGGTGACCCATGCGGGCGTGACCTGCGTCAACGCCATCGACACCCTGCGCTCCATCAAGGATGGGCTGGAGTCCCACTCCGGCTTCAGCCGAGAGGACAAAGAACGCTACAGCAATCTCATCGCCGACGCCCGCAAGGAGTTCGACGAGATCGCCAAGAACGACGTCCAGAGGGCCTTCTTCGTGTCGTTCGAGCACGAGGCCAAGACGCTGCTTGACAACTACCTGGACAACGTCGAGGCCTATCTCGATCAGCGCAAGCTCGTCGACAAGATCACCGAGGAGGAGGTCGAGCCGGACGAGAAGCTGATGCGCTCCATCGAGGAGAAAATCCACGTGGACGAGTCCGCTAAGGACGCCTTCCGCAACGAGATGTTCCGCAAGGTAGCCGTGGCCGAACGCGGCGGCACCAAGTTCGACTACACCACCCACGAGAAGCTCAAGGAAGCCATCGAGAAGCAGCTGTTCGACGAGCGCCGCGACACCATCAAGCTGACCGTCAGCACGCGCAACCCCGACCAGGAGCAGCTCTGCAAGATCAACGAAGTCGTCGACTCGCTGGTCAAGAACCAGGGCTACTGCAGCGCCTGCGCCAACGAGCTCCTCAAATACGTCTCCTCCCTCCTTGCGAGGGAGAAATGAATCCCCTCTCCTGCCGCGGCGGGAGAGGGCAGGGTGAGGGCACCTAGCCATGATCCTCACGCTTTCTTCCGAAACCATTCCTTGGGACCTCCGCCGCCGAGGCCTTAAGGACTCCATCCGCCACGACGCGCGCATCAAGGACGCGCTCAAACAGAACCTCAAGGACTTGATCGCGGAGGAGACCATCATCACCTCCGATGGCAAGAGGCTGGTCAAGATCCCGATCAAGTACCTGGAGCAGTACCGCTTCCGCTACGGCGACGACCGCGACCGGCAGGGCGTCGGGCAGGGGCCTGGCGAGGAAGGCGACATCATCGCCACGGACCGGCAGGATGGCCCGCCCGGCGGCATGGCGGGCGACCAGCCCGGCGAGGAAGTCTACGAGGCGGAGGTCTCGCTGGACGACCTGACCACCATGATGCTCGAGGACTTCGCCCTGCCCTGGCTCGAGCAGAAGGACCAGGAGCTGGTCAAGACCACCTCCTACAAGTTCGACGACCTGCGCAGACAGGGCCAGCTTTCCAACCTGGACAAGCGCCGCACGCTGATGGAGAACCTCAAGCGCAACGCCGCTCAGGGCTCGCCGCGCGTCGGCAACATCCAGACGGACGATCTGCGCTACAAAGTCTGGAACGAGCATCGCGAGTTCCACTCCAACTGCGCCGTGTACCTGCTCATGGACCGCTCCGGCTCGATGACCACCGACAAGAAGTACATGGCCAAGAGCTTCTTCTTCTGGCTGGTGCGCTTCCTGCAGCTCAAGTACAAGCATGTCGAGATGGTCTTCATCGCGCACGACACAGAAGCTAAGGTCGTGCCCGAGAAGGACTTCTTGACCATCTCAAACAGCGGCGGCACCAAGTGCTCGTCGGCCTACTCGCTGGCCTTGGAGCACATTTCCAAGCACCACCCCAAGGCCCGCTGGAACAACTACGTGTTCCATTTCTCCGACGGCGATAACTACACCGACGACAACGAGCTGTGCAGGAAGCTCATCGCCGACCTGCTCGAGGAGACTCAGATGGTCGGCTACGGCGAGATCAACGAGATCGACGAGCGTATCTACGGTCGCGACGGCCGCATGCTCTACGGCGGCTATCGTATGAGCACCCTGCACCAAGAGCTCGAATCCTTCAATCACCCCCGCTTCGTCACCGTCATGCTCCGCCAAAAGGAAGACGTCTACCGCGGCCTCCAAGAGTTCCTCAAAACGAGAGACGAACGTGTCCCAGCCGCCTAACCCTTTTGTCCAAGGATCCCCTCTCCCGCCGCGGCGGGAGAGGGCTAGGGTGAGGGAACTATGACTCCCACAAAAGTCGACTTAGCTACTCGCTTCGAAGAAATCGAAGCCCTAAGCCGTGATGAGGGCCTCAATTTCTTCGACACCTACTTCGAAGTCGTCCCCATGGACGTCATGCACGAGATCGCGGCCTACGGCCTCCCGACGAGGGCCTCCCACTGGTCCTACGGCAAGGTCTACAACCACCAGAAGATCCACGGCGAAATGGGCCTCAGCCGCATCTACGAGATCGTCCTCAACAACGACCCCTGCTACGCCTTCCTGCTCGACTCCAACGCCGACGTAGCCAACATGCTGGTGGCCGCGCACGTCTTCGGCCACTGCGATTTTTTCAAGAACAACGAGTACTTCCGCGGCAGCAACCGCAACATGGTCAACGAGGCCGTCGAGCACGCCATCCGCATCGACAAGTACATCGAGAAGGAGGGCCTCGAGGCGGTCGAGCACGTCATGGACATCGGCTTCGCCCTCGATCGGCACATCGATCCCAACCTCGGCCTGCACCGCAAGCCGTATCCACGGCGCGAGGTCACCGAGCACGTCGTCCACGAGAACGAATACGCCGACCTGTTCGGCGAGGAGAAGCTGTCCGTCGAACGTAGGGTCACCGGCGACAAGGTCCCGCCGCGGCCCGAGCGTGACCTGCTGTGGTTCCTGGCAAATTACGGCCGAATCGAGACCTGGGAGAAGGACGTCCTGGAGATCATCCGCAAGGAGTCGTACTACTTCTTCCCACAGTTCGAGACCAAGATCATGAACGAGGGCTGGGCCAGCTACTGGCACGCCGAGACGATGGAGCACTACGACAGTCTCACGCCCTCAGAGACGATCGACTTCGCCCATCTGCACTCCGGCGTCGTCCATCCTGGGGGGCGCTTCCAGATCAATCCCTACTACCTCGGCTACAAGCTGTTCCACGACATCGAGCAGCGCTGGGACAAGATGCACGAGGCCGGCGAGAGCCGGCTGACCGGCCGCGAAAAGCTGTTCGAGGTCCGGCAGACCGAGAACGACATGTCCTTCGTCTCCAACTACCTCACTGAAGACATGGCGGTCGACATGAAGCTCATGACCTACGGCTACGCCGATCCCGAAGACAGCGGCGACGAGAGCATCGAGCTCAAGAGCCGCCAGCTGGACAGCATCGTCAAAGCCCTCAACGCGCCCAAGTTCAATTACGGCGTGCCCAAGATCGTCGTCACCGAAGCCACCGCCGACCGTCTCTATCTCGAGCATCCCCGCGGCGATCTTGCGCCGCTAGACACCCACTACGCTCAGAAGACGCTCGAGTACATCCACGATCTCTGGAAAGGCCCCATCGAGCTCACCACCTGGCAAAAAGACGCGACCGTCAAGCTCACCGTCGGCCCCGACGGCTTCGACATGCAAACCCTCGGCGAGTAGCCTTTTGTCATAGACACCATCCTCGAGGTCGGACACCTCACCAAGCGCTTCGGCGCGTTCTGCGCCGTGGACGGCATTTCCTTCCGCCTGGCCAAAGGCCGGGTGCTGGGCTTGCTTGGGCCAAACGGGGCGGGCAAAACGACCACTATCCACATGCTGGTGGGCCTCACCTTGCCGGATGCCGGCTTCGTCCGCTACTTCGGCCAGGATCTCCACAAACGCCGGCAGGAGTGCCTGCAGCGCATCAACTTCACCTCTTCCTTCAACACCTTGCAGGGCCGCATTTCGGTCTGGGAAAACCTTCGCGTCTTCGCCGATCTCTACTCTGTCAAAGACCCCGTCAACAAGGTCCGCGAGCTGGCCGACGCCTTCGATATCGTGGGCCTGCTGCCCCAGCGCTTCCTCACCCTCTCGGCTGGCCAGAAAACAATGGTGAACCTGGTGAAGTCCCTCCTCAACGACCCCGAGATTATCCTCATGGACGAGCCTACTGCCTCCCTCGATCCGGACGTCGCCGACCGCACCATGGCCATCCTGGAGTCCCTGAAGGCCTCCCGCAACCTCTCGATGGTGTACACCAGCCATCAGATGGACGAGGTCGCGCGCATCTGCGACGAGGTCATCTTCATGGACAAGGGCCGCATCGTCGCGCACGACAGCCCCGACGAGCTGACTAAGCGCATCGCCACCGCCCAGCTTCGTGTGGTCTTCTCAGGCGATGGCAGCAACATCCAACGTCAGCTCCCCGAGGCCACCGTCAACGGCAATGTCGTGACCGTCAACACCGAGGAAGCGCTGATCCCTCGAGCCATCCTGGCCATCAACGCCGCCGGCGTCACCATCACCGATCTGGACGTCAAGAAGCCATCGCTGGAGGACGTCTTCCTCCGGATCGCGCGAGGGCAGCAACATGTCGCTTAGCCGCGTGCGAGCCATCCTCCTCCAGGAGGTGTACATCACCAGGCGCTCCGGCGAGGTCCTGATCGACCTGCCGTTCTTCTCGCTGACGAGTGTGATCGTCTTCGGCTTCATCAGCTCGTTCTTGTCGTCCGCCGTCAATCCGACGATAGCCCGCTACCTGTTCCTGGGCACGCTGCTGTGGGAGATTGTCCGGGTGGCCCAGTACTCCATGTCCATCGAGGCCCTCTGGAATGTGTGGTCGCACAACCTCAGCAATATGTTCATCACACCGCTGTCCATCGCCGAGTACCTCCTGGCCCAGATGATCTCCGCCACCATCAAGGCGCTGCTCATCTTCGGCCTCCTGTCGGTCATCGCCGGCACCGTATTCTCGTTCAACATCTACGCCATGGGGCTCGGCAACGTGGCCCTCTTCTTTGTGAACCTGCTGTTTTTCGCCTGGTCCGTCGGTCTGGCCGTGCTCGGCATCATCTTCCGCTTCGGCACGCGCATCCAGGCGCTGGCCTGGGGCCTGGTGTACTTGTTCGCGCCGATCACCGCCGCCTATTACCCGCTCAGCGTGCTGCCGCCGCCGCTGCAAGCCGTCGGCCGGCTGATCCCGGCCACCTACGTCTTCGAGGCAGCTCGCGCCAGCCTCCTTCAATCGGCCACCGACTGGCCCGCCCTTGGCATGGCCCTTGGCGAGAACATCGTCTATTTCGCCTTGGCAGTGCTGTTCTTCGGCTTTATGTACCGCCGTTCGCGGCAGACCGGCCAGTTCGCCCGCAACGAGGAATAGCGGTGCTATCGTGATTGCGTGCGCCTGACCCTGTATTCCAAGCCAGGCTGCCACCTGTGCGAGCAGGCCAAGGACAAGATCGCCCGCCTGGCTGCCCGCGGCCACGACCTCCACGTCGACGAGCGCGACATCACCACCGACCCGACCCTGTTCGCGCGCTACCGCTACGCCATCCCCGTAATCGAGCTGCCCGACGGCCGGACACTGGAAGCGCCCATCTCCGAATACAAGCTGGAGCTGCTGCTCAATATTCCCTCTCCCGCCATCCCCTCGCCCGCCGCGGCGGGCGAGGGCTAGGGTGAGGGAACCTGGGGCGCGGGGTGCTGCCCTGTGGCTCACCCGCCACTGGTTGGCACCGGTCAACGCCTTCCTCGTGGCCTTCGCCAGCTTGCCGGTCCTCGCGCCTGTGCTGCGCGCCGTAAAGATGACCGGCTCTGCAGACGCGATCGTGCAGGCCTACTCCCTGGTCTGCCACCAGATGCCGGGTCGCTCCTACCTCCTGTTTGGCTACCAGATGGCTTACTGCGAGCGCGACACTGCCATCTACGCCACGATGGCGCTGTCCGGCCTGCTGTGGGCTCGCTTCCATCGGCGGCTGCCACGCCTGCACTGGAGCGTCTTCCCGCTGCTGGTCCTGCCCATGGCTGTTGACGGCTTCACCCAGCTCTTCGGCCTCCGCGAGAGCACCTGGGAGCTGCGCACGCTCACCGGCGCACTGTTCGGTGCGGCCTGTGTCTGGTATGGCTTCCCCCTGCTGGCCGCGTCCATAAAATTGAGCCGCATCGCCCTGCGATCGCGTGTCCCTCTCCCACCGCTTTCGCCGTCCGCGTAGGACTGGGAGAGGCTAGGCGAGGGCATCTTGGCGCCGGCGTCACCCGCATGAGCCTCCGCGACACTCAGGCCTTCTTCGCCGCTCGCGCGGCGGGCTGGGAGACCCGCTTCCCCGGCGACGAGCCCAGCTGCCAGCAAGCCATCCGCGAGCTCGCCCCACCGCTCGGCGGCCGCGCGCTGGATGCCGGCTGCGGCACCGGCCGAGCGCTGCCCTTCCTACGAGCTGCCGTCGGCGCCGCGGGCGACGTTGTTGGGTTGGACCTCACGCCCGAGATGCTTGCCGAAGCCCATCGCCTCGGCCGCGACCAGCTGGCGCACCTGCTCGTGGCAGATGGCGAGCGTCTGCCCTTTGCCGACGGCGCATTCGACGCCATCTTGGCCGCGGGCTTCGTTCCTCATTTGTCCAAGGCCGAGGCCGGCCTGGCGGAGCTGGCGGCTGGAAGCGAGGAGCGCCTCACGATGGCCGC
>DAIUFO010000025.1:246-10192 GCA_036844545.1 Chloroflexota bacterium | reverse complement strand
CCCGCCGCGGCGGGAGAGGGTAGGGTGAGGGCACCCCATCTCTCTTCCGACGCATCGCATCCGTCGGAACTAGCGCTTTGGCCGTGCTCCTTCTGGCCAGCCCCGGCCTCGCGCTCGGCCTGCTGGGCACCGCCGGCGTGCTGAGCCTCATCGCCACCGCCAACCTTCTCACGCGGCCCAGCCTCCAGAGCCGCCTGGCCTGGGCCCTCGCCCTGCCCGAGCTCACGCTGCTCGCTGCCGCCAAGTACAGCCTGCTGGCTGTGCTTCGCTAGACTGAAGCTGTCATGGCCATCAAAGCGCTGTTCCGGGCCGAGGACCTCGAGGGCATCCAGTCGCTGACGGGGAGGAAGTATGAGCTGGTTCGCGGCGAGCTGTACGAAATGGTAACGACGCTGCGCCACGGCGCTGTCACAGGACAGATCTACCGGCTGGTCGCCAACTGGAACGATGGCGCAAAGGCTGGCATAGTGACGACGGACGGCGGCTTCCACCTCGAGCGGAATCCCGACACCGTCCGCGGCCCCGACGTGAGCTTTGTCCGCAAAGGCCGCCTCACGAAGGAGCAAACCCGCCGCGGCTTCCCTGATATCGCCCCCGACGTAGCCTTCGAGGTTCGCTCTCCCAACGACACCTGGGCGGACTTGGTGCGCAAGGCCGAGGAGTACCTTGCCGCCGGAGTACAAATGGTCGTCCTGATCGAGGCCGACGAGTTCGTCGAAGTCCGTCGCCCCGGCGCCGAGCCCAAACGCCTCGGCCTGGACGACGTGCTCGATGGACAGGATGTTATGCCCGGCTTCAGCTGCCGGGTGCGGGGCCTTTTTCCCGAAGAGTACGCCTGACGCTATCGAGGGCTAGCGGCGGCCCTTGGCCACGCCCGGATAGTGCTTGCGGATGAACAGCAGCACCTTATCGTCCGGCTTGGCCAGCGAAACCTCGACCTCCGCCTTGCGAGCGCTGATAACCTCCACTTTCTCAACCCTCACATCTTCGACGTCGAGGTGATCGGCGAACCTGGGGGCCATGATGGTCAGCATCACCTCGGCCCCGGAAATGGCGTCGAAGTCGTCCATCATCAAACGCATCATGTCTGGCCGGATTTCGATGGTCTCGCCATTGAACTTGGCGAACCGGCGCCGGCCCGTGACCACCTCGAGCATCACCTTGGCCGCGACGGTGTACTGCTTGCTCTCGTACAGCCGGATGTTGTTGATGTAGGCGATGATGGCGTCCTGCTCGTTGCGGCGGATGCTGGGAAAACGCCCGTGCACGATCTGCTGATCCTGCCCCAGCGGCCCCAGGTGCAGGCGGCCGCGGACGACCTCCAGCTCCAATTCCATGGCTTTGGGCCGGTTAGGCAGCGCCAGGTCGAGCCAATTGCCCGTAGGCGGCAGCGGATCGGGCGAATCGTACAGTAGCGCCGCGCCGGTGCCGCTGATGTTGGTGATCCGCACTGGGACCACCTGCTGCTCGGCGATCTCCAGGTTAGCTGGCAGGCTGACGTTCACCCGGAACGTGTCACGCGGGATTGCCGGCGGCTCATCCTCCGCCGGGGCCGCCTCCTCCGGCGCCTCTTCGCTGCTGGCGCCGGCGGCAGTCAGTCCCCCAAGGGCCTCCCGCTCGAGGTCCTCGTCGTCTTCAAGGCTGGCGTGTTCCCGTTCGACCACGGCGGCTGTCGGCGGCTCGGCGTTCGACGGCCTCGGCGCGCTGTCGCCGCCGAAAAGCCACCCCAGCAGCCGGTTCCGGCGCCGAGCCGGCTGTGGCCGCAATGGGCCGCGGGTCATGAAGGCTCCCCCGATGAGCGGGTGGCTGCCCTCACCTAGCCTCTTCCCCCGCGGAGGGAGAGGAACAGCGCCTTAGGCCTGTTCCCGCGTTTCAGTCCAAACATCAACGACAGCCAGCTGTCCCTCCTTGACCGCGGCGATAGCCCGATCCAGCGCCGCCGGCAAGTCGGCCGCCGACTTCACCGGCCCCTCACCGTGCAAGCCAAACGTCTTGGCGATGGTCGAGAAGTCGACCTCCGGATCCTGCATGCGCATGGCCACGATCTTGTTCTCCGGCGGACGCTTGCGGAACTTGGCGATCAGGTCCTGGTGGTTCTCGTCGTTGTAATACGAGTGGTTGTTGTTGATCACCCACAGCCCCGGAATGTGGTAATGGGCAGCCGTCCAGAAGGCCTGGATCGAGGACATCGTTTCGCCATCGCCAAGTATGGCAACCGGCAGCTTGCCGCTGTCCTTCAGCGCTAGGCCGGCGCCCAGCACCATCCCTGGCGTAGCGCCAACGGCGCCCCCGCCTCCTTCTCCCAGGTGCTGATCGGGCCCGGAGATGTGGGCTACGCCCGGGATCATGCGCCGCAGCCGCCCCCAGGTGAACAGGAAGTCTTCGTCCTTGACCTTGTTCCACAGCTCGCCAGCCAGCCGCGTCTCCGAAATCTGGGGCCGGTCCCACAGCTTCTGCACCGAGGCCTGCTGCTTCTCGCGCATCTCGGCCTGCTTGCCGGCCAACGCCTGGCGCCGGCGGTCGATCCGCGCCTGCGCTCCAGAATCCAGCGCCCGCCGGACCTCTTCGAGCAGCAGCGGCAGCGTCACCGAGCTGTTGGCCAGGATGGGCACGTCCACCGCCGGCAGCGCCTGGAAGTCGGTCGTCTGGCCGCCGTGGATCAGCTCGTCCAGCGAGACGCTGATGACCTTCTGGTTGGCCACATCGAGCGCCTCCGCTTTGCGGGTGGTGTAGTTGACCGGCAGGCGCATCGAGCCGTGCAGGTCCATGACCTCGAGCCCAAGGACGACGTCGGCCTGGCGCAGGAACTCGGTCCGCATGTCGGCGAAGTCGAGTGCGTGCGGTGATGGGAAGCTCCAGCGAGTGCTGGTGTCCACCACCGGCATGGCCAGCAGCTCGGCCAGCTGCACCAGCGTACGGACCGCCTCAGCGCTGGCGCCAACCCGGCCGGCAAAGCACAGCGGCATCTCGGCCCCAACCAGCAGCTTGGCGGCGTCACGCACCGCGGCGCGGTCTGGCTCAGGCGGAGCCGCGGGCCGGTAGCGGCTCACGTCCGGGATGGGGAAGCCGTCCGGCAGCGCCTCCTCCTGCAGGTCCACGTCGAAGCACACGTACACCGGGCCGGCCGGCTCAGTGACGGCGATGCGGTAGGCCCGCAGGATCGACTCGGCGATTGAGGCCGTCGAGCCCGGCTGATCGTCCCACTTGGTGATGCCGCGGACGAAATTGCCCTGCACGTTGGCAGTGTGGATCCAGTCGATCCACGGCCGGCGGCCGGTGGAATCGAGCGGGCCCGTGCCACCCAGGATGACCACCGGCACGCGGTCGCACCACGCGTCGTATACGGTCATAGTCGTGTTCAGCAGGCCGACCACGTTGTGGACTATGGCGACCATCGGCTTGCCGCTGGCGCGGAAGTAGCCGCGAGCCAGCGAGACGGTGATCATCTCGTGGTTGCACAGGATGAGCTCCGGCCGGTAGTTGGCGGTGTAGTTGACGGCGGAGTCGTGGATGCCTCGGAACGTCGAGCCGGGCAACACCGCGGCGTATTCGATGTCCAGCCGGCGCAGCATCTCCATGATCAGGTCAGAGCCCCACTCCGGCTCGCCCGCCTGATCCTGGACGTTCAGCGGCACCTCGGTGCGTCGTGGTTTCTCAGCTGTAGCCATGCGCCAAATGATAAGGGGGTGCGGCTTTTCAGCCACACCCCCTTATACGAGCGACGGATTAGGCCGGAGCGGCCATCGGCACGCCCTTCGCTTCCACCTCGTCCCAAATGCGGACCTTGAACGTCTCGCGCACGAAGAAGGCCACGACGAACGACATCAGCGCCACCACGATGGGGAAGATCAGACCAGCAAAGAGGTTGCCCGTGCCCGCCACTACCGCCGTGGCGATCAACGGCAGGAAGCCGCCAAACCAGCCATTGCCAATGTGATACGGGACCGACATCGACGTGTAGCGGATCCTGGCTGGGAAGAACTCCACCAGGAAGGCCGCGATAGGCGCGTACACCATGGTCACGTAGATCATCTGGATGAACACCAGCAGGCTCAGCATGGCCAAGTTCAGGGTCGGCTTACAAGACAGGACCGCTGGCTGGGCCTCCCTCCCTTCCGCTCGGATTCGCCCGCTTGTCTCTGGCAAGCTGACGCGCCCAAGCGCCACGTGTTACGTGGCCGTATCCTTATGCTTGTCCTCGCCACCCGTCAAGTTTTTATCCTGGCGCGATATACCTATGACCATCTCCACCCTCAACACCTGGCGCAAGGTGTACTTGGCCGAGGCGCTGCTGGCAGCGGCTGGTCCGAGCCTCGCGCTCGCCTTCGCGGCATGCGCCGCGCCCCTCCGGCGGAGCCGAGGGGCGGGCGGGCGGACCAAGCGAAGCTTGCTAGAACCCCTCGTGGAGACCACGCTCGTCGTCGGAGCGGGTCTTTGGCTGATGCACGATCTAGCTCACGGGCGTTGGCGCGTTGCCCTCGCTGACGTAGTTGCTCTGATAGCCTGTCTGAACCACAGGCCGGTGGTGATAGCAGCTGCCGCGGCTTACGCCGTCGCTAACCCGGAGATGCCACCCTCGCCCTTTATCTGGCGGCGCTCAGCGCCACGTGATACATCTTGAGCGCCAGCTGCAGGTCGAAGCGCGTTTCCGGGTCGTCCAGCGTGACGCCGGTCAGCTCTTCGATGCGCTTGAGCCGGTACATCAGCGTATTGCGGTGGACGAACAGCATCTCCGCCGTCTTGCTGAGGTTGCCATTCGAGGTGAAGAACGCCTCCAACGTCGGCAGCAGCTGCCTGCCCGACTTTTCGTCGTAGTCAATCAGCTCGCCCAACGTTTCCTGCTGGAACGAGCGCAGCTCGGCAGTTCCGTGCAGCTGCGCCAGCAGCCGGTAGGCGCCCAGCTCGGCAAACGCCACCGTTTGCCCCGCGCCGAACAGCCGCTGCCCCGCCCGCAGCGCCTGGTCCGCTTCGCCATAGCTGCGCTGCACGCCCTTCAAGCCGCTGTGGGCGCGCCCAACTCCGGCCGACACGCTCCGCAAGCCGAGCTGCCCGGCCACTTCGACGCGTATGTGCTCGACGGCGGCACGCCAGTCGTCGGCGCTGGTCTCTTTGGGCAGGGGATAGATGAACGCCGCCCCCCGGTCCCAGGCCGCCACCAGCGGCCGGACGCCGCGCCGGCTGATGGCCGAGCGCAGCGCCGTCGCCGCGCCCTCACTGGCCGCCACGTCCAGCGCGGCAACGCCATGCTGCGCCTCGAGGTCCCACTCCAGGTGCGTCGCGCGAGCCAGGGCGGACGCTTCGTTGGCGTAGCTGCCGCGCAGCACGTCCCGGACGAAATCCCCCTGGATCTTCGTCTCGGCCTCGACCACCGCGCGCTCTTTCACCATCTCCATGGCGCACACGCCGGCGGCGCGCGCGGTCAGCAAGCCATCGAGCTCGGTCAAGTCTTCCGTAGCCGCTGCCAGCGTAATGAGCCCGGCGCCACGGTTGTTGACCGGGATCACCGCCGCCCAGCGCGGCAATGCCTGCCCTTGCGGGTCGATCCATTCGGCCGTTGGCTCTTGCCCCAGCGGCACCGGGTTCCGGGCGAACAGCTCCAGTCTGCGCCGCTGCTGCGCGCCGAGGGACACCTCTGGGCCAGCCTCCGCCAGCGGTTGCAGCCTGACGTCGAAGATGGCCACGCTCTTTCCCGTCTGGCGAGCGAATTCACCGGCAATGCCGCCCAGGCCTTTGCCCTGCATGGCCACCTGGGTCAGCTGCCGCTGGAGCTGCGCCGTCCGAGCCTGCAGCTCGGCCTCTTTGTTGACCAACAGGCCGATGATGGACCGCTCCAGACCGTGGAGATCGGCGCCGGCCGGCATGGCCAGTAACGGCAGGGCCATCCTGTCGGCAACCTCAACCGCGGCGGCCTCGATCTCGCCGTCGACGGCGATGGCCGACACCTGCCGTTCGTGCAGCGTACTCACGATCCGCGCCAGGCTCAGGGAAGCATCTACGACGCGCACCGCTGCCAGTGACAGCAGCACCAGCTCTCCGCCCTCGAGATGGTCCAGCGCCGGCGGCCGGCTGCGGAACGTCGTGGCCCACGTCACGGTCGTGTCGGCGCCCGCCGCGCCGCCGGCCAGCCGCGTGCCAGGCGGCAGTGCCAGCTTCATGATCTCAGTGACGTTCATGCAACCTGAACAAATGGTACGAGCCATTGCGCCTCGCACCAACCAGGCTTAGGGCAGATTGCCAAAACGGGTCGCTACAGACCGAACTCGTGCCGCCAGCTCGAAAGGTCTCGAGGATGCAAGCGCCGCATGCCCGCAACCCGCTCGAATCCACGATCCGCGGTCACCACCGAATGGCAGCCAACTCGCTCCATGATCGCCAAGTGCACGCAATCGCGTGCTGACAAGCCTGCATACTCCATCGCCAGGTCGCCAGCGCGGACGACATCCTCGGTAAACGTGGGTTCGATACGGCCGTGCATCAAGTCCGCAAAATCGCGCATCTTATCGCGGCCCTCGGCACGTCTGCGCAACGAAAAATACCGGTGCAGTATCTCTTGTAAGACTTCGCTGTCCGTGAAGAAAGCTTCGGGCCGCGCCGCCGCCAAGCGCAGAACTTGAATGCTGGGGGTCCGAAGCTCATGTGGCCCGCCGACGGCGTACATCTGCACGTTTGTATCAATGAAGCTCGCCACTATTCAGGCAAACCATTCTTCCACCCGAGTCGCTCGTCGACCGCCGCGTACTTCGTTCGCACATACCACTCCTGCAATTCATGAGGATCGTCTGGTACCGGCATTGGCTCACCGCTGAGCATTCGCTCCAACGCTGCCTTACGGCGAGCCACGTCAACCTCCTCGTAAGCCTGGTCGATGAGCTGCCGTACCACCTCCGAGATTGGGGCATGCCGCTCCTCGGCTATGTCGCCGAGCTTGCGCCGATGCTCCTCGTCTAGACGTACTTCGAGTCGAGTTGGAAACGCGGAAGCCATACGGCAAGTCTAGTACGGCACGCCGGTGCCGTACAGTAAGCCGCTTACCAGGGGTGCGAACCCTCTCCTGCCGCGGCGGGAGAGGGCAGGGTGAGGGCATCTATCGTAGCCTGCGGGCTCTCACGCAAAACTTTGTCGGTCACCCGCTTACCAGTCGGGGCTGGCTGGCAGCGCCGTCTCGCCCATGAGGTATTTGTCCACGCCTCGGGCCGCTTCGCGGCCTTCCCAGATGGCCCAGACCACCAGCGACTGACCGCGGCGCATGTCGCCGGCGGCGAAGACCCCGGGCACGCTGGACATGTAACTCTCGTCCACCTTGACGTTACCGCGGGCGTCGAGATCGAGGCCCAGATCGCTGATCATGCCCGGCTTCTCGGGGCCGAGGAAACCCAGCGCCAGCAGGACGAGGTCGCAGTCAAGCTCGAACTCCGAGCCGGCGATCTCCTTCATCCGCGGCCGGCCATCCTCGCCAGTCTCCCAATCGAGCCGCACGCCGTGCAGCTTCCTCAGGTTCCCATGGGCGTCGCCGGACAGCGACTTGGTGTTGATGCTCCAGTCGCGAATTCCGCCCTCCTCGTGCGAGGTGGACGAGCGCAGGATCATCGGCCAGTTGGGCCAGGGCATCTCGGGAGTGCGGTCGTCCGGGGGCTTGGGCAGCAGCTCGAACTGATACACCTCAGCAGCGCCCTGGCGGTGGCAGGTGCCGAGGCAGTCGGCGCCGGTGTCGCCCCCGCCGAGGATAACCACCTTCTTGCCGGTGGCCAGGATCGGCTCGGCGATCTCGTCGAGGCCAGCCCCGCGCCGGTTCTGCTGCGGCAGGAACTCCATTGCGAAGTGCACGCCCTTGAGATCGCGCCCGGGCACCGGCAGGTCGCGCGGCCAGGTCGATCCGCCGCACAGCAGCACAGCGTCGAAGTCCTTCAGCAGGCGATCCGTCGGAAAGTTCACACCAACGTGGACGCTGCACTCAAAGATGACGCCCTCAGCCTTCATCTGGTCCAGCCGCCGGTCCACTACCCACTTCTCCAGCTTGAAGTCCGGGATGCCGTAGCGCAGGATGCCGCCGGGCCTATCGGATCGCTCGAACACCGTCACCCAATGGCCGGCGCGGTTGAGCTGGAACGCGGCCGCCAGGCCGGACGGTCCGGAGCCGATCACCGCCACCTTCTTGCCAGTCCGCACGGCCGGCGGAGTGGGGACGATCCAGCCCTCCTCCCAGGCGTGCTCGACGATGCCCAGCTCGATCTTCTCGATCGTCACCGGGTCCCCGTCGATGTTGAGGACGCACGCCTCCTCGCACGGGGCAGGGCAGACTCGGCCGGTGAACTCGGGGAAGTTGTTGGTGGAGTGCAGGAACTGGATGGCGTCCTTCCAGCGATTGCGGTACACCAAGTCGTTCCACTCGGGGATGATGTTGCCCAGCGGGCAGCCTTTGTGGCAAAAGGGGATGCCGCAGTCCATGCAGCGCGCCGCCTGCTGGTTGAGCTTCTGCTGGGGGAAGTGCGCGTAAATCTCGCGCCAATCCTGGAGGCGCTCGTCAACGGGCCGCCGCGCGGGCATCTCCCGCTGGATCTCAATGAAACCGGTGATCTTGCCCATCAGACGCTCGCCACCCGCATCTGCTCTTCGTCGAGGTGCTTGGCCTCGAGGACTTTCTTGTAGTCGATAGGCACCACTTTCCGGAAGTGCTCGATGCTGACCTCCCACAGCTCGAGAAGGTGGCGAGCCACTTCGCTCTCCGTAAGCTGTGCGTGGCGCTGTACGAGAGCGCGCAGCAACGCCTGGTCAGCCTTATCAGTCACCGGCTCGGCCTGGACCATGGCCGGGTTGAGGCGGCTCCGGAACTCGCCGGCCAGGTCGTACACGTAGGCGATGCCGCCGCTCATGCCGGCGGCGAAGTTGCGCCCGGTGCTGCCCAGCACCACCGCCACGCCTTTGGTCATATATTCGCAGCCATGGTCGCCGCAGCCTTCCACAACGACCGTCGCGCCGCTGTTGCGGACGGCAAACCGCTCGCCGGCCACGCCGCGGATAAACGCCTCGCCACTCGTGGCGCCGTACAGCGACACGTTGCCGATGATGATGTTTTCCTCAGCCTTGAAGGTCGCGTCGTGAGGCGGGAAGACGACAATTTGGCCACCGGACAAGCCCTTGCCAAAGTAGTCGTTGGCGTCGCCCTCGAGCGTGAACGACACGCCCTTGGCCAGGAACGCGCCGAAGCTCTGGCCGGCCGAGCCCGTAAAGTGCACGTTGACACTGAACGGCGGCAGCCCTTCGGCGCCGTGCTGCCGCGAAATCTCGCTGGACAGCATCGTGCCCACAGTTCGATTCGAGTTGCGGATTGGCAGCGAGATCTCCACCGGGCCCTTGCCCGCGATGGCCTCGCCGGCGTATTCGATCAGCCGGTGATCCAGCGCCTTCTCCAGGCCGTGGTCCTGCGGCTGAATGCAGCGGATGGCCACCGATTCCGGGACCTCGGGCTTGTGCAGGATCATCGAGAAGTCGACACCGCGCGCCTTCCAGTTGGCGACCCCCTCGGCTTCGATTGGCTCCAGGCGCTCGACGTGTCCGATCATCTCGTCCATCGTCCTGAAGCCCAGCTCGGCCATGTACTCGCGGACTTCCTCGGCGATAAACGTCATGAAATTGACCACGTGCTCGGGCTCGCCGGCGAAGTGCTTGCGGAGCTCGGGGTCCTGGGTGGCCACGCCGACCGGGCAGGTGTTCAGGTGGCAGACGCGCATCATCACGCACCCCACCGCGACCAACGCTGCCGTGGCGAAGCCATACTCCTCAGCGCCCAGCAGGCAGGCGATGACAACATCGCGGCCGGTCTTGAGCTGGCCATCGGTCTCGACCCGGATGCGGCCGCGTAGGTCGTTCATGACCAGCACCTGCTGCGTCTCGGCCAGCCCCAGCTCCCAGGGCACGCCGGCGTGCTTGATCGACGTCAGCGGCGATG
>DAIUFO010000025.1:0-236 GCA_036844545.1 Chloroflexota bacterium | reverse complement strand
CCGTCGTGGCCGCTGATGAGCACCACGTCGGCCTTGGCCTTGGAAACGCCCGCCGCCACAGTGCCGACGCCCATCTCGGCCACCAGCTTGACCGTGATCCGCGCCTTGTGGTTCGCGTTCTTGAGGTCGTGGATGAGCTGCGCCAAATCCTCGATGGAGTAGATGTCGTGATGCGGCGGAGGCGAGATCAAGCCCACGCCCGGCGTGGAGTAGCGGATGCGGGCGATGTACTGGTC
>DAIUFO010000024.1:18103-19635 GCA_036844545.1 Chloroflexota bacterium | reverse complement strand
GCGCCGGGCCGATCAGCGCGTGCGGGTCTGTTTGAGGTACATCAGCACCGCTTGCACGCGAGGGGAAACGGTGCGATCGGCACGGTCGATCTCGAGCACGTCGTACAGTGAGCTCACGTGCTTCTCGATGGACTTCTCGCTCAGCACCAGCGCATCCGCGATGGCCGCGTTGGTGAACCCTTGAGCGATTAAGTCCAGCACTTCCCGCTGTCGTCGGGTGAGATGCGCCAAACGGCCATCCTGCCGCGTCCGCATGCCCGCTACCAAGCTGGAGTCGAGCGTCATCATGCCCGCGACCGAGCCAGTGACAGCGCGAGTCAGGGCATCGACGTCGCTGACTGACTTCTTCAGCAGGTATGACCAGCCTGCCACCGCTTCGGGCGGGAGCGACGACAGCAGTTGCGGGATGGCATGGTTGCTCAGCAGCACCACGCCCATGTTTGGCAGCTGCTGGCGGAGCGCCAGGCCCAGCTCGATGCCGTCCATCGTTCCGGGCAGATGGATGTCCAAGATAGCGGCGGCAGCGAAGCCGGCGAGGAGCAGCAGGCCAGAGATGGCGTACAGCGGTATGCCCAACGCCGGCTTCCACCGGGGCTGATTCCAGCCTTGTGGGAGGAGGGCCCTGGGCCCTATGCCGTAACCCCTAGCCCCTTCGACGTATGGATGGCCTTCTGACCGCGGTAGTGCTGAGTCTCGCGGCAATCGGTCATTGTTTGGACACTGTACCATCCGTCCCATGCCAGCACGACAATCAATCGAAATCCCCGGTTTGGTCCACGGCGTACCCATTCCCAACGGTTGCAGGATCGGCAACATGGTGTTCTCGTCGGGCATCGCCGGCCGCGATACTGAGAACAACACGATCCCCGAGGATCCTGATCAGCAGGCCGCGGCCATGTTCAAGAACGTCCGCACGTTCATGCAGAACGCCGGCGGCAGCCCCGACAACATCGCCTATATGAAGGTCTACCTGAAGGACGAACAGTACCGCGAGGCGCTCAACAAGCCGTGGCTCGAGATGTTCCCCGACGAGCACAGCCGCCCTGCCCGGCACTCCCTGTCCGCGGCGATCCGCGGCGGCTACTACTTCCAGGTGGAGATCATCGCCGTCCTGTAGCAAAAAAGGGCGGGCCATCATGGCCCGCCCTTTTTTGCGTTGCTGGCTTAGCTGGTCTTGATAGTCGACCAGTTGCCGCCAAAGCCTTTCGAGCCCTGGCCCTTGGCGTCGCCGGGCGCCGTGTCCATCACGAAGGTGTACAGCGGCATATCCGCGTAGGTCACCTGCTTGACATTGAAGTCGGTGCGGGTGATCAGGCCCAGCTTGCCGGTCACTCCAGCCGGTGCGGCCGGCGCGTCGGTGGTCAGGAGCGGCGGCCAGGGGCCCAGGCAAGCAGTGGCGCATTTCGTAGCGTCCTTGCTGGCCGGGTCTGAAGCCGGCGCGTAGCTGTAAAGGGTCTTGCCGTTGCCGTCGGTCAGGATGTTGCCCAAGGTGGCGTTGGCCGCCACCTTGAGGGTAGCGGCGGCTGTGGCGG
>DAIUFO010000024.1:0-18093 GCA_036844545.1 Chloroflexota bacterium | reverse complement strand
CTGAGCCGCTGGCGGCTGGTTTGGCGGACGCCGAACCAGCGGCCGTGGCGCCACTGGCTGCCGGCTTGGCCGCCGCCGAGGTGCTCGCCGCCACGCTGGGCTTAGCCGCCGCTGAGGCTGGGGCAACTGATGCCGGTGCGGCGCTGCTTGGCGCAGCGGCGCCGCCGCAAGCGGCGAGCACGCCGGCCAGCACGAGGCTGCCGAATAGGGTGTGCCCTGTTTTCATGATTGTGTTCTCCTTCTTTGCATGTCTGTCCAATCTTAGAGATAACTCCCGGTTGGTAGTCGCCGGCAGGTTACGAGGGGACGCCTGTGGCTGCCAAGCAGCCCATCTGCTAGTCTCCCACTCTGGCATGAACGTCCACTTTTGGGGGACGCGCGGGTCCATTGCCGCGCCGGGAGTGAGGATCGAGGCTTCGGCAGTCCATGCCCTTTGACAAGGCCGTCGCTCAGCGCGTCCTGGCTGGCATCAACCCGGACGATCTGGCGCAGCTCGGCGTCGACCTCGTCAACTGCCCCAGCCCCACCGGCCAGGAAGCGCCCGTGGCGGAGTACATGCTCGATTGGTTCCAGCGGTATGGCCTGAAGGCCATTCGCCAGGAGGTCGATCCTGGCCGGCCGAACGCCATCGGCATCCTCAAGGGCAGCGGCGGCGGGCTGTCGCTCATGTTCAACGGCCACACCGACACCAGCTTCACCGGCACCGCCGAAGACCTGCGCATGATCGCCACGCTGGAGCCGGACGAACTGCTGAAGGGCTCGATCAAGGACGGCAAGGTCTACGGCCTGGGCATCTCCAATATGAAGGGCGGCGTGGCGGCGTTCATGGTGGCGGCCAAAGCCATCAAGGACAGTGGCGTTAAGCTGCCGGGCGACGTCATTTTGGCGGGCGTTGTGGGCGAGATCTCGCGCACGCCCATCGGCCCCTGGCAATCGCAGAACTATCGCGGCGAGGGCGCCGGCACGCGCCACTTGCTGACCCACGGCATCCAGTCCGACTACGCGGTGGTGGCCGACGGCTCCGACCTGAACATCGTGTGGGCCCAGACGGGTGTGGTGCAGATCAAGATCACCGTCTTCGGCACCCCGGAGGCGGCCTGGGGCAGCAAGCGCGCCAGCCATCCACCCGCCGAGCGCAACGCCATCGTGAAGATGACGCGCGTCATCGATGCCCTGGAACGCTGGGCGGAGCTCTTCGAGGAGGAGCGCATCTACCAGTCGGAGACAGGGCCCATCCTGCCCAAGGTCAATGTGGGCGCCATCGAAGGCGGCGCACCCTACCGGCCCAACTATTTCCCCGGCGTGTGCAGCATCTACCTGGACGTGCGGACGCCTCCCGGCCTGCGGCCGGTGACCGTCCAGCACGAGGTGGAGGAAGTGCTTCGGGCCACAGGCATCGCCTACGACCTGGAGGTCTACAAGTCGCTGCTTGGGCACGAAGGGCGTGGAGTGGAGCCACTGGTGGAGTCACTGGGCCTGATCAACGAGTACCTGTTCCACACCAAGCTGCAGACTGAGGAATCGGGCCGGGCCAGCATCTGGACGGACACGAACATATACAACGAGATGGGCATCCCGGCGGTGAAGTTCGGCCCGCGCGGCAAGCGCATCCACCGCTACGAGGAGCTGGCCATCGACACGATGGTCAAGGCTGCGCAGGTGTACGCGCTGGTGGCGCTTGACATCTGCAGCCGGCCTAGGTGACGGACGTTAGCCCGCTTTGGCCAGAAGCACTTCCGCTTCCAGGCCGTCGGGGTCGCGGAAGAAGACGCTGCGCTGGCTGCCGAAGTCGGTGATGGTGCCGTCGCTGGCGCCGAGGCGCATGAGCCGCTGGCGGGCTTCCTCGAATGCCTCCTGACTGCCGGCGTTGAGGCCGAAGTGGTCCAGCCGGCCGCGGCCGTACATCGGCGTCTGGACGCTGGCCTGAGTGTTACCGGGCACCTGGAAGACGTTGAAGGCGCTCAGTCCGCCGAGGCTCATCACGACCATCCGCTCGCCGGGGTTGCCGGCATGGTTGGGATTGTCGTGCACGACCTTGGCGTCGAACGCCTCTTGGTAGAAGCGGATGAAGCGGTCCATGTCGGCCGTGAGCAGCGCGATGTGGTTGACGCCGTTGAGTAAGCTCATGCCTTCACTCTACGCCACCGCCACGATAGCCGGCTCCAGTTTCCTCGCCGGCTTGAGCTGCTGGTTCAAGATGCCCGCCGTGCCCAAGCTCATGACGCTCAGCAGCGCGAACGAGGCGCCGAAACCAAACGCCTGGGCCATGCCCGCGAATGTCGCCGGGCTGAGGAAGCTGCCGATGTTGCGCATCAAGCCCCATAGGCCGAAGAACGTCCCGCGGGCATTCGGCGGCGCCATGTCGGAGCCGATGACCTGCATGCAGCCCGACACGCTGCTCATGGCGAAGCGGGCGAACAGGAAGGCCGCGACGTAGCCGGAGAATGACCAGTGCGCGAAGGCCGAGGTGGCCATGCCCGTCAGCGCCACGGCCAAGAAGCAGAAGCCGGGGGCGATGATGGCTCGCCGTCCGAAGCGGTCCATGAGCCGTCCGGACATGAAGGTCAACGGCAGGCTCAGAGCTGCCCCGGCAGCTGCCAGCAGCCCCACGGTCCGCGGCCCAATCCCGTAGGCGTACACCGCGTACAGGTCGAGCGTGCCGCCGAACAAGCTGCCGCGCGTCATCGATGCCAGGAATTGGGCAGTAAGCAGCATCGACACTGGCACCGTCAGCAGCGCGGCATAGCCGGTCCAGGTCTGCCGCAGGCGGCCGCCCACAAGTTGTACATGTGGGGCGCCGGAAGCCGCTTTCGCCGCCTTGGACTTCCCACCCTCGATGTCCGGCACCAGCAAAAAGCTGGGGATAATGGTGACGAAGGCCACGATGCCGTAGAGCAGGAACGGCGCCCGCAAACCGAAGGCGCCGGCCACAAAGCCGCCCAACGCAGGGCCCATCAACCGGCCGGCGGTGTCCATGCCGAACATGCCGGTGATTTGCGTGCCGCGGCGCCCGCCGCCCGTCGCGGTGATGATCTCCAGCCTGCCAATCTGCCACATCTGCATGGCCCAGCCTTCGATGAAGCGATAGACCAGCAGCTCGGGGAACGAATGGGCAAAGGCCATCAGCAGCGAGGCGACGCCGGTAAGGATGGGTCCCAGCAGCACCATCTTGCGCCCACCGAAACGGTCAACCAGGTAACCGGTCGGTATAGTCGCGATGGCGCCGCCCAGCTGGTTCACGATCAGCACGGTCGAGGCGGTGCCGAAGTCGACGTTGAACGACTTGGCATACAGCGGCAGCGCTGGGGCGGCGATGCTTACCCCCGCTGCAAGGATGAATGCCGGGATGTAGATCGAGAGGACGGTGTTATTCGAAGCGCCGCGGAAAATGCTCGCCGGCAGGGTCTAGCTGCCTCCGCTGGCCGGGTTGATCTTGGCCATGAAGCTGCCGTCGATCACGTGATCGAGCCGTACCTGGTGGCGTCCTCTCCCTTGAGTGCCGCCAGGATGGTCTCCATGCCCGCCTTATCCGGGTAGGGGTTTTTGGCAGGCCGGCTGTGATAGGCGTCGTAGATCGCCGCCAGGCGGGTCTCGTCGGGGTTCGTGCGCAGCTGCTTGCCCATGACAGCCATCACATCAGCACGGTTCTTAGGGTCGGCCATGTAGGCCGTGGCGTCGATCAGTCCTCTCAGCGTGGCCAGTACCGTATTGGGATTGTCCTTGGCGAAGCTGCTGGTCAGTAACAGCGCGGAGGCCACATATGGCAGGTTTTCGCCGTGCAGGCTCGCCAGGACGTGCATCCCCTCGGCTTCGGCCTGCTTGCGGTATGCATCCTCGTCCAGGATTGCCGCCGCCACCTGTTTGCTGGACAGCGCCGCCCAACGCGCCGGCGAATTGCCGACCTGGAGCACGTTGAAGTCCTTGCCCGGCGTGAGGCCCGAGGATTTGATGCCAATCCGCATCGACACATCGGAGGTGTCGCCCACCTTGCCGATGGCGACGGTTTTGCCCTTGACGTCGGCGAAGGAGGCGACGGCGGGCAGGGACGCGATCATGTACGGGCTGGTCTTGTCGAAATAGGCGATGATCTTGTAAGGCGTGCCGGCGGCAATACCCTCGACCGCCGAGACACCATCCGACATCGCCATCTGGGCTTCGCCCGAGGTCAGCGCGGCCATGGCCGTGCTGGATTGGGCGTATTGCACGTCGGCCGTCAAACCGTATTTTTGGAAGAAGCCGTTGCTGGCAGCTAGCGTGACGAACGTGTCCTCGCCACTGGCGGTCGCGTAAACCATCTTGATGTGCGCCGTTTCCGGCTTGCCGATGGCGGCAGCGCTTGCCGGCGCATTCGCCGCGGTTCCTCCGCAAGCAGCAAGCAGGATGACCAAAAACATGCCCGCCGCGACAGCTCGCATACGTCCAGACTCCAATCTCCGGCTGCTCACTACTATTCCTCCGCGGTACACCATTCGACCATGCTCCTCATGCGGCAGGGCGCGCCATTCCGCCGCAGCTCCGACTCGAACAGCTCGTGGATGTCTCGCGCCTCATCTTCATACTCGATCTGGGCGCCGCCGTGCTTGACGTCGACGTCCGTCTTGCCCTCACCCTGCGAGAAGGCCTCGCTCATCTTGTAGCGCCGGCTGCCCCAGCGCAGCGCCAGGTAGCGGGTTGGCTCGGAGCCGCCGTTGAAATGCTGGTGGAACCATTGCCGCGGCGGCACGACCAGCCCGCCCGGCTTCCAGTCGAACTTCCGCCTGTTGTCCTCTTCGCCCTCCGGCCACAGCAGCGAATAGCCCGTGCCGGACAAGATGATCACGTGCGCGCCCGGCCCGTGGCGGTGGCCTTTCTTGTAGGTGCCCACGGGGAACTGCGACACGTGCGCCGCCATGCTGTTGTGGGCCAGCTCGAAGCGCACGTTCTTCCCGCCGGCTCCGCGCTCCTTCCAGGTGTACAGCTCGATGCTGTTCACGTCCGGCACGAAGTTCGTCTCCAGCACGCGGTCCCAGTGCAGCTTGCCCTGCCCGCCGAAGTACTCGTCCTGCCCGGCGAAGCGGTCGGAAAAGCCGTACGGCGTGCCGAACACGAAGTCCAGATTGTGGAACAGGTTCATGACTACCGGCGCGCTGGTCACCGCCAGGAAGCGCGCGGCGTGCTGCCCGGAGCCGTTGAAGTGCTGGTGAAAGGCGTTGAGGGGGATGGCGAACAGGCTGCCGGCCTTCCACTCGAAGCTGATCTTGCGCGCCGGATCGTTCCACACCGAGGTCGAGCCGTTGCCGGACACGACGTAGACCATCTCCTCGTACAGCTGCCGTTGCGGCGCCAGCGCGCCGCCCGCCGGGATCTCGCCGATATAGGCGTCGTTGATGCCGCCGTTGCCGTCCAAGTCGACGAATGTGCCCCGGCCGCCGCGCCGCGCCCACTGGCCCAGCTCGACGGCCTTGATGTCCTCCACGCCGAAACCGTTCAGGATCGGGATGCCCTCGCGCTCCTGGTAGGCCTTGTAGGTATCGATCCGCTCGATGCGCGGCAGGGCCTCGGCTCCCCCTCCGTCTGGGAGAGGGCTGGGGAGAGGGTTGTCGGCACGCATGACTGCCATGGATGTGGCTCCTAGTGCCGGTTGGGCGGAGTGCCCGGGCCCGGCACCTTGCCGCCGTACAGGTCGTCGATGAACTCGCTCTCCTCGATCTCGCGCAGCAGGTTGATGTCCCACAGGCTCATCGGGTTCAACTTCGAAGCGATTTGCGGCTCCTCCATGATGGCCAGCAGAAAGGAATTGGCCACAGACTCCGCGGTGGGGTACAAGCGAGGCTCCAGGATACTGCGCTCGTAGTCGTACAGGTGCTTGAGCGCCTTGGCGTCCTCAATCTTCAGCTCGACCGCCACGTCGTCCTGCATCAGCTTCCAGAACGCGTCCGGCTCGGTCTTGATGTAGTGCACGCCCATGAGGGTGGCTTTCAGGACGGCCTCGCATAGGTCGCGGCGATTCTGGAGGATCGGCCACAGCGTGGTCATGGTGGCGGCATTGATCATCGGCAGGTGCGGCAGCGCCAGGACGTGCAAGCCGGCGGCGCGGGCCTCTTCGTCCTCCGGTGGCGAGGCGAAGGCAGCATCGCCCACTCCGTTGAGCACGTCCTTGTACAGCGACCTGCTGGTGCCCGGCACGAACGTGATCTTGTGCGGGTCGGCGCCCTCGCGCCGCAGGTACAGCAGATGGTTGCCGCCGGGATGGTGGCCATGGTGCCGCTCGGCGGTGACGCCTTCGGTCTCCACCAGCTTCTTGCCTTCTAGGTCTTTGAGGCTCTTGATCGGCTCCCGGGAGACCATGACGTCGTCGATCCAGTTGACCGTCTGCCCCAGGTAGACGAACGGCTGGCCGTTCATACGATGGATGTAGGGGCTGATGTGGCTGCCGAAGATGAAGTCGCACTCGCCGTTGACCAGCATCGGATCGGACTTCGCCGCGCCGGATACGTATTGGACGCTCTTGAGGTCGATGCCCGCCTTTTCCCAGGCGCCGCTGTGCTTCATGGCGGCCAGCAGCGGGTACTGCAGCGGACGAGATCGATAGACGAGATTCAGCGGGATAGCCAAGCTCATACCTCCGGTTCGTAAATCTGCCGTGCGCGTGAGGTTTGTATCATACTTGACCTTGGTATACTGGCCAAGCAGCAGAGCGCTGGGGGTGCCTTCGGGCTGAGAACGAGGCGGACTGGGTCCTCGAACCCCAGGAACCTGATCTGGGTAATTCCAGCGGAGGGAAGCGTCTCGAGTCGTGGGCAAGTTCGAGCTCCACCTTATTACCGAGCCGAAGCGCAACTTCGCCGACCTATTCGGCGCCGTGCGCCCGGCTGTCGAGGCTGGCGTCGATTGGGTTCAGCTGCGCGACAAGTCGGCGTCGGCGCTCGCCATGTATCGCCAGTCGCTCGATCTGCGGCAAATGCTCTCAACTACCCCCTCGCCCGCCGCCGCGGGAGAGGGCTGGGGTGAGGGAGCGCACCACGCCCGCCTGTCCATCAACGATCGCCTTGACGTCGCCCTGGCCTGTGGCGCGGATGGCGTGCACCTCGCGGCACAAAGCCTGCCCGTAAGCAATGCCAGGAGCGTCGCCGGGGGGCTGTTAGTCGGCCGCTCCGTTCACAGTTTGGACGAAGCCCAGACGGCCGTCGCCGATGGCGCCGGCTACATCACCTTCGGCCACGTCTTCCCAAGCACGTCCAAGCCTGGCCTGGAGCCGCGTGGCATCGCGCAGCTGGCCGAGATCGTCCAGGCCGTGGACGTGCCGGTGCTGGCCATTGGCGGCATCAACCTGGCCAACCTCGACCAGGTGCTGGCCACCGGCTGCGCCGGCATTGCCGTTATCTCCGCCATCCTGGCCGCCCCCGATCCCGGCCACGCCGCTGCCGAGCTGCGCCGCGCGCTCGACGGCTCCCCCCACCAGCCGCGGCGCCCATTCATTTCCCTGGAGGATGCGCATGCGCTTGATCGTCAACCAACAACCGTGTGACCTGGACCTAGCAGGCCCCGACGTGCGGGCTCTGCTGGCCAGCCGTGGCCTGGCCGAGGCTTCCGTGGCTGTGGCCGTGAATGGCGAGATCGTGCCTCGCAGCCAGTGGTCGGCCGTGGCGCTGGCCGAAGGCGACCAGGTCGACCTGGTGCGCGCCGTCGCCGGCGGCGCCGAAACCGACGACGAGCCACTGGTCATCGGCGGCCGGCGCTTCCAGTCGCGCCTGTTCCTGGGCTCGGGCAAATACGATTCGCCGCAAGCATTCGTCGCCTCGCTGGAGGGGTCCGGCACCGAGATGGTCACCGTCGCCATCCGCTACATGGACCTCGACGGCTCCGGCAACGGCATGGACATCCTGCCTCACCTGGACCGCAAGCGTTACCAGCTCCTACCCAACACGGCCGGGGCGACGACAGCGAAGCAAGCCGTCACCATGGCCCGGCTGGCTCGCGAGGCCACCGGCACCAATTGGATCAAGCTGGAAGTCATCGGCGACATGACCAGCCTGTGGCCCGACGTCGCCGGCACCATCGAGGCCACCAAGATGCTGGTCGAGGACGATTTCGTGGTCCTGGCCTACACCAGCCCGGACATCTCCGCCGCGCTGCGCCTGGAGGATGCCGGCGCCCACGCCGTGATGCCCCTGGGCTCGCTCATCGGCTCGGGGCGCGGCCTGCAGGACCGCGCAAGCATCGGTTGGATCGTGGATCGCGTCAAGGTGCCGGTGGTGGTCGACGCCGGTTTGGGCGTGCCCTCGGACGCGGCGGCCGCCATGGAGCTGGGCGCCGACGCTTGCCTGATCAACACCGCCATTGCCAAGGCCAGCAACCCCGCCCGCATGGCCGGCGCCATGCGCCTGGCCGTCGAGGCCGGCCGCCAGGGCTATCTCGCCGGCCGCATGGCGCCCCAGATGGCATCGCCATCAAGTCCCGTCGCCGGCGTGCCCGTCCTGGTGGAATGAGTCCAAGCAGTCCCCAAGCATGTCCCCTCGCCCATCGCAATGGGAGAGGGTGAGGGAACCCTGACCCCCACCTACGACGTCGCCGTCGTTGGCGCCGGCGTGATCGGCTGCGCCATCGCCTGCGAGCTCGCCCAGCGCGGCGCAACTGTGGTCCTGCTGGAGCGAGACCGCGTCTGCGCCGGGGCCTCCGGGGCGGCCGCCGGCATGCTGGCGCCGCAGACCGAGGCGCACGCCGCGGACCCCTGGTTCGAGTTGCTGCTCGCTGCCCGCGCCGAGCACGAGCCGCTGGCCTGCCGCCTGCGCCACGACACCGGCATCGACGTGGGTTACCGTCGCGACGGCGTCTTGCGCATCGCCGCCAATGCCGAGGAGCGGCGCGAGCTGCGGGAGCGCGCCGAGTGGCAGCAGCGGCTGGGCCTCGCCGCCGAGTGGCTCGAGCCCGACGAAGCGCTCCACCGGGAGCCGGGCCTTTCGCCCGACCTCGCCGGAGCCCTATGGCTGCCGGACGAGGCGCAAGTCCGAAGTCCGCGGCTCGTCCAAGCGCTCGCCTTGCTGGCGCAGCGGCTCGGCGTTGACGTACGCGAGGCCGTCCCGGTCATCGGCATCGAGACCGCGAACGGGCGCACCACCGGCGTCCGCACGCCGGCTGAGCGCGTCTCGGCGGGTGCGGTGGTCCTGGCCGCCGGCGTGTGGACCTCGTTCATCGATGGCGCGAGATGCCTGCCGCTGCAGCCGGTGAAGGGCCAGATCGTCAGCGGCCTCCAGAGCGCCGGCTGCGCCCCGCGCAACATTGTCTGGGGCTCCGGTGCGTACCTGGTGCCCAAAGCCGGGGGCGAGCTGCTGGTCGGTGCAACCGAGGAGCCAGGCTACGACGCTCGGCCGACCTTAGGCGGGATGGCCGGCCTGGTGAAGGCCGGCGCGAGGCTGATGCCGGCGATTGCCGGCATGCCCCTGAACGGCGCCTGGGCCGGCTTGCGTCCGGCGCTGCCGGATCGCCGGCCAGCGCTGGGACGGCTAGGCGAAGTGGACGGCCTGTTCGTGGCCACGGGCCACTACCGCAACGGCGTCCTGCTGGGCCCGCTGACTGGCAAGCTCATGGCTCAGCTCGTGTTGGGCGAGCGGCCGGCCCACGACCTCAGTCCCTATTCGGCCGCGAGGTTAGGCCTTTAGGCCAAACAGCCGGGCGGCGTTGCCGTGCTTGATGGCCTGTAGCTCGTCCTCGCCCAGCGCCATGTGCTCCAGCTGATCCTGGAAGTAGGCGATGGAGTTCGGATGCGGGCTGCCGTCCGAGCCGTACAGCATCCGGTCGGCCCCCAGGAACTGGATGGCACTGCGCATGGCCCCGGCGTCCATCCAGGCCGTATCCATGTAGACCTGGTGATTCCGCAGCCGGTCCAGCGGCAGCACGTCCGACTCCTCGCCCTCCCATTGGCTGAGAGCGATCGTGTCGCCGCGTGAGATAAGCGCGCGAAAGGCCATGTCGATCCGCGTCGCCTTGCCCCAGAAGGTGCCGCCGCCGTGGGCGAACACCACGCGCAGCTTTGGAAAGCGGTCGAGCAACGGCCCCGCGGCAAAGCCGTACAGCGCCCACGTCGTGGCCAGCGTGCGCCACAGCACCAGCCCTTCGTCGTACAGCAGCCGCCGGCCCACGGCTTCGGCCACCACCTTCTCCAGCTGTTCCTCGGGATGGACGATGAGCGGCGCCCCGAGCTGTTCCAGCGCCTGGAACAGTGGCTCGGCGCGTGGGTCCTGGTCCAGCCAGTCGCCTTGGAGGTAGGGGTTGGCCATAACGCCGTTCAGGCCCAGCTCGCGGACGGCGCGCTCGGCCTCGCGGGCGCTTTCGTCCTCGGCGAAGGGATACACAATGCCCACGCCCACCACTTCGTCGGGGTGCTGCTCCTGCGTGCGGGCGATGTGCTCGTTGTACTGCCGAGCCGCGGCCAGCGGGTCGCGGCCGGCCTGCAGCGCGTGGCTGATCACCATGGGGCTGTAGATCACCGAGCGCCCGATCCCATGTTCCCGCTGCAGGCGCAGCATGCTGTCGATCTTGTGCATCGGCTCCGGGTAGTGGTCCGGAGCCGAAAGCGACAGGTGGGTGTGGGCGTCGACCAACGGAGCGGGCGCAGTCATGTCAACCCTGATTCTGGCGCGTCACAGCCGGCCGGCTGTGACGCGCCGCGTCTACAGGATGATGCTGACGGCGCCGTGCTCGCGCAGGCTCTCCAAATCCAGCGTCGCCCGCTTGTAGCGGATTTTGAGCTCGCCGTCCACGCGCGCCAGCTTGTAGCTGTAGTGCCCAATGTAGGGCGCCACCTGTCCCGACCGCAGCCGGTACACCAGGAACGAGGCGCCTGCTCCGATCTCTTCTTGGCTGACCTCGAGCAGGCGAACGTTGGTGACGAGATGGCGCGTGCGCGAGTAGGGGTACTCGCGGTGGGCGTGGCGGCTCTTGAGCCGCGTGACCCGGCCCTGCAGCCGCTCCAGGTTGTCGTCGATGAACACCGCGTCGCGGCTGGGGTCGCCTTCGGGCAGGTCGGTGGTGGGCACGACGTAAGCGCAGTCCTCCGTGAACAGCGCCAGCCACTCGTCCAGCCGCCACTCGTCCAGCAAAGCGGCCTCATAGTAGAGGAAGTCTTCGACTTGGAGGCGCAGCTCTAACCTGTTCCTCTCCCGCTTGCGGGAGAGGCTAGGTGAGGGTGTCGCGGCCGGCAGGCCGCCTTCGGGCGTCAACTGGCGGTTGCCACGGGCGAGGAACACCGATCGCCGAGCTCGGAGCCGGAGGCGCGGCCGCCGAGCTGATGCTGCCATTCACGCCAGAAGCCACGGATCTGGACCTCATCTACCGCCTGCGGCTCGCGGTGCATGCCGCGCGATATGTCCGACCACTCCAGCTCGCGGCCGGCGAAGCCAGCTTGGCAGGATTCCAGCGCTTCGACGTCGTCCGGCGTGGCCAGGCCGCCCGGGCCCAGGAAAGCCCGCGACCATTCCAGCCGGAAGGCGCGCAGCTCGGCCGACTCGTCGCGCGGCACGAGGTCGGTTTGGTGCACCTCCACCATGTCCGGCCCGACCGGCCATATCTGGCGGAAGCGCATGCCGGTGTGGCTGTCCTGGAACAGTAGGTTGGGGAAGACGATCAAGTGCCGCGAGCGGTCGGCCATCTCTGTGCCGCGCTCCGCGCCGTACCGCTCCAGCAACTGTTCGCGTATGCGGCCCACCGCCTGGCGAGCGTCCTCACTCCACAGCGGGCTGGAGTTGGCGATGGTCCGGCCTGTGGCGAAGTGCAGGAAGCCGCCGTGGCCCTTGGCGACGCTCACGCCATCGGAGCTGTGGGCGATGCGCTGCTGCGTCAGCAGCCGGCTCGAGCCCACTGCCTCCAGGCGGGTGTCCATGTATTCGATGTAGGTCTGATGCACGGTCGGCAGGTGGTAGCCGTCGAGGCTGTTCTCGACCAGCAGCTTCCAGTTGGCCCGAATGCTGTACTTAGCGCTGCCGGACACCATCTGCCAGCCGCCGAGCACGTCCACGGCATCCATCGTCAGGTCGATGTAGTACCGGATGTCGCCGAGGTAGCTGACCAGGTCCTCGATATCGGGCTTGAAGCTCACGAAGTACATGCCGCGGTAGCTCTCCAGCCGCGGGACCTTCAGGAGCCCGCGCTCGACCCGGTCGAAGCATTCGGAGTAGGCCTCCGGGCTGGGGACGCCGATCAGCTCGCCGCGGTTGTTGAAGGTCCAGCCGTGGTAGAAGCATTGGAAGCTCTCGGCGGTGCCCTGCTCCTGCCGGCAGACCATCGCGCCCCGATGCGTGCAGCTGTTCAGGAAGGCCCGCGCCTGCCCGTCCTTGCCGCGCACCACGAACAGCGGCCGCCCGGCAATCGTCCGCCGCCGGTAGTCGCCCGGGCTCGGCAGCTCGGATTCGTGAGCCAGGTACAGCCAGGTGCGGTCGAAGATGCGCTCCTGCTCCAGCTCGAACACCTCGCGCGAAGTCATCGCCGAGCGATGCACCCGGAACAGCCCCCGCTCCGGGTCGTCCCGCACCAGCTCACGGACGTTCAATGCCAAGACGGTTCGATCATAGCCCTCGCTGGCTCCACAGGCCTATACCGGCCAGCCTACCCAATCGCACAGCGCCCGGCCCATGACGAGCTCCCGGTCGTCGGCGCTGAGGCAAGCAAGCTCCTCGGTGAACATGGTCACGGCCTGGACGTAGCTCACGTCCTTCAATCGCGTCAGGTCGCTGCCCCAAAACGTCCGTTGTGGCCCGAAGGCTGCCAGCGCGCGGCAGACGTGCGCGTGCATGTCCTTGAATGGATAAGGCTGATGGGAGTACTGCGGCATCGCCGAAGCCTTCACCGCAACGTTGGGCAGGCCCGCCAGCCGAACCAGCGCGTCGACGTGCTCGGCATGGTTGATGTCGGGCGTGACGCGCGGCTGGCCCAGATGGTCAACGATCAGCTTGAGGTCGGGATAGCGAGCCGCGATGCGGCCAACCTCGGCCAGCTGGTTGGGCGCGTAGACCATGATCGGCACACCTGCCCGCTCGGCCGCGGGCCACAACCAGTCCGCCGCGCCATTGGTCAGCAGCGGCGCCAGCGCCGCGGTATGGAAAGAGGCGCGAATACCCAGCAGCCCCGGCGTGGCCTTCCATCTGGCGACCTGCGCCGGGCCGCCGGCCGCGGCCAGCGGCAGCACGCCAAACACGGCGAAGCGGTTCGGGTGGGCTCGAGCCGCCATCAGCGCCAGCTCGTTGCCGTTGTCGTCCGACCACGACGTCGGCACCAGGATGGCCCGGTGCACGCCGGCCTCGTCCATCCGCCGCCGCAGCTCATCCGCCCCAAATGGCTCCGTTCGGTGCGCCTGAGCTTCCGCGCCCGGTCTGACCCGCTGCCAAATATGGGCTTGCGCGTCAACGATGAACACGGCTGTGCATTGTACGGCGGGCAGGGCTGGCAATCCATAGTTGGCTGGTCTCGCCAGCTTGACACCTCACAGTGCCAGGTCGAGCGCCGATGGCCATGCCACGCTTCGCTATTCCGGCTATTCGGGAGTGGTAAGCGAACTGGTGGGCAAACGCCGGCGGGCTACTTCGTTGTTGCTGACGGAGCTGTCGATGTCGCTCCAGTCCACACCTTGCGCACCTCCTCGACCACCATCCCAGCCTGCCGCAGCCCCGCTTCGGCAGAAGGCTTGGCCTGACTGGCAACCATTCGATCGGTGCCCAGTGCCGAGAGAGATTCGGCGTCCGGCGAGACATTGACGATCCGGCTGCCTCCAGATCGGACGAGTTCCACCTGCTGCCTTACGAGCTGGCCGCCGCCTGTAGTGATGGCGACGACAGTTCCATATCCCAGCGCAGCGTCAATGCCGGTGGTGGCGACACCGCCATCCATGTACCGCCGGTCGCCCACCGTGATTGGCGCGTGCAGCCCTGGAATCGCGGTGCTGGCCGCTGCCGCGGTTTCGATCCCAACGTCCTGAGAGCGATCGAAGAACCTGACCGCCCCATCGGTAATGTCGACGGCCGAAATCTTCAAGGGCTGATTGGGCCATTCACTGATGCCCAGCATTCGACGCCACCTATTCTTCTGGGCTTCCTCTGCGATGGGGTGCGGAGTCTCCAGCGCCCTTTTGCCAACTTCGACGCGCATCGTGGCAGTGTTCTCCGCACCGGTCAGCCACAGCCGGTAAGTGTCCTGCAGATACTGGACGTCAGCGGGTGATCGTGCTGGCGGAGAACCGCCTGACGGTGGCGCCAGCATGGAGGCATAGAGGTCATCGACTGCCTTGCCCGAACGAATTTGCGTGCCGAGGATCGAACCAGCGGAGGTGCCAATGATGAGATCAGCCACAGTCAAGTCAATGCCGGCGTCACGCAACCCCTTCAAAATGCCAACTTCCCACGCGTAGCCCGTCAAACCTCCACCGCCCAGTACGACGGCGCGTTGTGCTTTCGCGCCCGAGCCACTTGGCTTGGCGTCAGTGCTGACCGAAGGCGAACCGCGTGTCGGTATCGGGCCGACACAAGCTGCCATCAAACTCAAGGACCACACGAGCGGGAGGACGGCGACCGGCCGCATATCCCCAGTCTAGGGCTATTGCCACCTGCTTGCAATCTAAGTGTCGTGATTTGTGGGCTACGGCTGAGAACGGGCTGCGAATTGCCGTGAGCATCGGCCGCTGATCGCCGCGGTAGGCCACCGCCAGGTAGGCATTAACCGCCCGAATACAACTCGTCGACAAGCTCGCGCGGCGTCCATATTTCTCCGTCGAAGCCAGGCAGCAGCAGCTCGAAGTCGGCACGGTCTGCGGACACCACGACCTCGGCGTCGAGGCGCTTCACCAGTTCGGCAGTCACTGCGTCGACGATGGTCGGGCCCCTCCGCCGCCTTGGTTCAACCTCGGGGTCGATGACTCGGCGGAGGTTGATGGCGGCGTCGACCAACGCGCTTGCTTGTGGGCGGTCGATGTACACAGTCGCGGGAAAGCGATGGAGAAAGAAGACTTCGTCCGAGTGTTCCCAAACGCTCGGCGGGAGGGTTGGATGCGCGTAACACGTATGGCTGACACACTCCATCCACACGAGTGCCGACATGTGGAGCACAAATCCAAGCCTGATCGTCTGTTTGCCGGACGTCAGCAAGGCCGCCGAACTTCGCCCGGCCACGCGCGACGCCAAGAGGTAGTACCCTGTATCGAGTACGAAGTTCACCTTGACGGTTTACGCGTCAGGGCCCGCTTGCGGGCAATGCGCTGCTGCGTCTCCAGCAGCCACGCCGTAGCTCGCTGGGCCAGTTCTTCGGTGAGCTCCACCTTCATCGCTGCCGCCATATCGTCTATCGCCGCGAGAGCCTCGTGAGTGTCTAGGGCTTCCTCGATCAACTGATTTACGCACTCGCTCACATTGCCCTGAGTCTCCCTCTCGGCAAAGCGTGACAGCCGCTCCAGGACCTCCGGATCGAAGGTCACGCTCTTGGCGACCACGGGTGCTCCGTGGCGAGGCCGTCGACCGCGCGCTGCTTTTTGTTCGCCAGCTGTCGCAGAGCTTGGCTGTTCCATGCTATGAAAGATACTGTAGAATTGGGGTTATAAGCTGCACAGCCTAAGCGCTACTCGCCCCAGACGCTTTTCTGGAAGCCGGAGCTCCGAATCGTGGTCATGAATGACGGATCAATGATGCTGTCGCTGTTGGTGTTCGCGTAACGCGTTGGGTCGATTGACTTGAGGGCGTCGAGCGGCGTGTCAGCCCCCTCCTTGTCCGGGAAGAGGTCGTGCGCCAGCCGGGCGTGGTAGAAGCGATAGTTGGAGTCGACTGCCGGATCGTTGACATTGGTCTTGAAGTAGGTTGCCAGCACGGCCATCGACTCCGCCTTTTTGCTTTCGTCGGCGTAGAACCTGACGGCTTCGATGAGGCCCTTCAGGTAGGCTAAGACCGCATTGGGGTTCGCCTTGGCGAAGCTCTGGGTGACGATAACGCCGTTGGCGATGTACGGGATCTTGGCCTGCTCCAGGCTCACCAGCACGTGCATGCCTTGCGAAACCGCCTGCTCCACGAAAGCCTCCGACAAGATTGCGCCAGCCACCTGGCCGCTGAGCAGCGCGGCCAGCCGGGGTCCCGAGTTCCCGACCGAAAGCGCCGTGACGTCCGTCCCGATCTGAAGCCCTAACGGCGTCAGCGCCATGCGGGCGGACACGTCGGATGTGTCGCCGGGCTTGGCCAGAGCCAGGGACTTACCCTTCAGGTCGGCGGCAGTCTTGATCTCCGGCCGAACGACGATCGCATAGGGGTTGCTCTTGTTCATCGCCGCGATGATTCTGAGAGATGCGCCGGCTGCGTCGGCCGTGAACGTCGCGGGGGCGTCGCTGATCCCGAACTGGGCCTCGTTGGCCAGGAGGGCGGCATTGGTTGCCGAGCTCTGCGCGTACTCCAGCTTGACGTTGAGCCCGTGCTTGCCAAAAAAGCCCTTTTCGACCCCCAACCACAGCGGCGCCGACGAGCCGGTGGTCGTGCCGTAGGCGCTGGTGACCTGGTCTCGCTCTGGCGCTCCGGGCGCGGCGCTGGCTGCCGCCGCGCCGGCTTTGGCGGCCGCGGGCGCGGATGCCCCGGAAGGAGACGTGCTCGAGCCGCCGCACGCGGCCAGCAGCAGGACTGATGCGCACATCGCGAGCCTTCGCATGGGTTCTCCCCTAAACCGATTTAGTACCCCGGCAGCGCGGCCGCCTCCGGGACGAAGAAGCTCTCGTAATCCAGCTTGGCCGGCGTGAGGCCTTGCTGATGGGCGAACTGCACGATGGCCTCCAGCGAGCGTTGGTTGTCCTCCACGTTGTAGGCCCAATAGTGATCGCCCATCAGCGCGCGCTGCTCGGCCATCAGGGCGCTGGCCCAGGAGATGGTCAGGATCGCCGGGTCGGAGCCTTCTATGCGGTTGAAGGCCACGTCGCGCGCTCGGCGGTAGGCCTTCAGCAGCGCCACCGGCGCCTGGGGATGCCGCTCCACGAAGGCCTTGTCCATGGTGATGACGTGGCTGATGGGGAAGATGCCGGTCTGCTTGAAGTAGGTCTGCTCCTCCGTCTTGTAGTCCTTGAACAGACGGCGTGTGCGCGGGTCGCGGCGAGTGATGGATGGTAGGACGTTAGGGCTGATGACCGCGTCGATCTCCCCTGCCAGCAGCAAAGCGTCCAGGCGTTCGTCGCCGGCGCCGTCGCCGGGCGGCAGCGGACGTATGCGGACGCCCGGCGGCAGGTTGGCGCATTCCGGTTTCAGGGCCAACCAGTCGATGCGGCTGAGATCGACGTGGTAGTAGTTTTGCAGCGCGCCGCGGGCCCATACGCCGGCCGTGTTGTTCCATTGGTGAATGCCCACGCGCTTGCCCTCCAGGTCCTTTGCCGAGGTCATCCCAGTCGCGCTGGTGATCTGGATGTACGACAGGCGGAACTTCCGGTTGGGGAAGGCGGGGATGCAGGTGTACGGCGCGCCGGCGACCATCAGGCCCACCAGCGCTCCGAGGCCCTGGTCCCAGGCGTCGGCCTCGCCGCTGACACACTCCAGGTCGAAGCCTTCGATCTCGACGGTGCCGTCGGTGAGCGGCAGGTTGGTATCGACGTCCGGCTCGAAGAAACGGAAACGCAGCTTGGGGTTGGGCATTTTAGGCGCTTGCCTCCTCTTTCCAGTAGAAGCCGAGCTTCTTCATGGCCGGCCAGTCGTCGACCGAGAACAGGATCGTGTCTCCGCTGAACGCGCTCTTGTGATGGTGCCAGGTCCAAGCCGGCACGGCGAAGATGTCCCCTTTGTGCCACTCCAGCCGCTCGCCCTCGATCACCGTGGCGCCCTCGCCCTCGAACACGTGGTAGAAGGTCGTACTGTTGTGGCGGTGGGCCAGCGTGGCCTGGTTCGGATCCAGGAGTTGGACGTGCCAGGCGAAGGTCGGCAGTGTCGGGCCGTTGTCGATCGGGCTGGCCAGCATCAGGTGCAGCCCTTCATACGGGTCGGCCGCGCCGCCGCCGGCTCGCAGCGCATCGAGCGCCGCCTTCGTCTCGCGCCACGGGTAGCGCATCGGCGGCAGCGGCACGAGTAGTTCCTCTCCCACCGGTCCTACGCGGACGGCGAGCGGAGAGGCTAGGTGAGGGCG
>DAIUFO010000023.1:17608-19687 GCA_036844545.1 Chloroflexota bacterium | reverse complement strand
TTCTTGGCTTCGTCCTTGGCGTCGGTGTAGTACCACGCCGCGTCGGGGTTGTCTTGGCCGTTTACACGCACGGTGTAATAGCTGGCTTGGCCCTTCCAGCCTCAGGTGGTATGGGTTTGGGTCTCGACCAGGTACTCGCGCTTGACCGCGTCCGGTGGGAAGTACTGGTTGCCTTCGACCTCGATGGTCTTGTCGCTTTCGGCGATCACGGAGCCGTTCCAGACTGCTTTTGCCATGGCTGAATTATTACCCGCTGTTGACGACTTCGAGGTAGCGGTTAATGGCCATCACCTGCGCGATCTGCAGCGCCAGCAGCAGCGGCATCGCGCCCCGCGGTTTTGGAGCTGCGTGGGCCGCGAACAGCACCGCGAAGCACATGTACGGCGCCCAGATGCGCCCGTCCTCGGCCAGCACGCCGGGATTGATCCACAGAAACACCATCATCGCCAGCCAGCCGGCGAAGAAGTAGTCGATCTGCAGCGGCGCTCCGCCGCGCCAGCGCCGCGCGGATTCGACCAGGAACTTGACGCACAGCGCGGCTACCGGGATGCCGCAGTACATCACGAAGTCGTACCACTTCCAGCGGAACCACAGCCAGTAGTTGCGCGTAGCCTCAAAGTCGCGCTGATGCTGCGCCAGGAATTGCAGGATGGCCGGCATGTTGATGCCCCACAGCAGCCACAACCCCAGCCAGACGACGGCCGCACCGCCCAACGCCGGCAGCGCCAGCCAGCTCGCCCGCCAGCCGCCGCGCAGCAGTCCATACAGCGCCAGCGGCAAGGCCACGATGCCGATCGCCGCCGAGTACAGCATGCCGCCGGCAAGCAAGGCGCCGGTCGCCAGTGCCCACACGAATCCCCTCGCCCGCCGCTTTCGCCGTCCGCGTAGGACCGGGAGAGGGCTAGGGTGAGGGAACCCTGGCACAGCTCGCTGGATGGCGATCACGCCCAGCATTAGGACGAGCGCCGTCAGCAGCGGATAGACGGTGTCGAGCAAGGGGATGTGCACCAGCGTGGTCGGTAGCACCAGGAACAGCAGGCTCGCCGGCGCCACGCGGCCCTGCAGCCGGACCGTCAGTCCGGCCACCGGCGCTGCCGCCAGCCGGCCCAGGCCGATGAGCAGCGGGATGGCTGCCACCGCGCTGGCCATCAGATACGGCGCGTTGCCCGCTTGCAGCAGCATGTCGGTGCCGCCTATAAAGGTCCGCGCCCAGCCCAGCGTGGCGTCGCGCAAGCCCGGGCTGGCCAGCATGAGGTCGTCCAGCCAGCGGAACAGCAGCAGGTCGCCGGGAGGATGGCTGCGCAGGTGCGAGCTGGGCTCGAAGCCCGCGATGTACTGGGGGTAGCTGGCCAGCACGCCGCGCAGGTCCGTGATCTGGCCGGCCGCCCGGTGGAACGCCACCGGCGCGTTGATGATCTTGGCCATCAGGTTGTCGCCGCCGCCCCATTGCGCGGCAAACAGGTCGTAGGCGAAGGCGCCGGCCGCGCACGTGCCCGCGCTCACCGTGGCCCAGGCTGGCAGCGGCAGCAGCGGCAGGGCCGCGATGATCGCGCCCGGAATAAGGGGCAGCCACCAATGCTCGTTGGATGGGTGGGCCACGTACGGGATGTGCCACTGGACGTTTCCCCGCAGGCCGTCGACCGTGTCCGTCGCCAGCAGGTACAGGTAGGCGACCGTCGCGGCCGTGATGCCGGCCAGCAGGGCCACGTCCCAAGAGAGCGACCAGCGCTTGGCTTCCGCGCCGGCAGCCGGCGGGCGACGCGCCGGTTCGCTCAGCACGCCTGGGATTCTAGGCGAGGAAGCGCAGCACCTCGTCGAGGAACAGGCGGGGGGCAGTGTGCATGGCGATGTGCATCTGGCCCGGCAGCTCGACGAGGTGCGCGTTTGGCAGGGCTGCCGCGACGGCGTTCGTCGCCACCACGTGCTTGGGTGGGCTGGCGCCGCCCAGCAGCATCAGCGTCGCTGCTTGCAGATCGCGGAAGCGCTCCGGTTGCAGCTGGTAGAAATGCGTGCCGCGCACTTCGCGGACGACCGTGCGGGCCGCGGCGGCAGGATCCGCGGCGGGTGGCGCTGCAGCGC
>DAIUFO010000023.1:16664-17598 GCA_036844545.1 Chloroflexota bacterium | reverse complement strand
TGGGCCGCGGTGGCACGAGCCGGCCAGGCGGGCGTGCGCCGCTGCAGCGCCACCCGCCGCGGATCCTGCCCCGCCACCTCTTCCAGGAACGTGGCGACGACTTCGTCCGGCTGCCCGGCGGCCATCAGGCCCTCCAGCCGCTCCAGCAGGGTCGGTGGGTGGAAGTCCGGCCCGCCTTCGATTGGAATGGGCGGCTCGTACAGGACCAGCTTTCGGACGTTCGGCGTCAGCAGCGCGGCCTCGAGCGAACACAGCGCCCCGAATGAGTGGCCCAGCAGGAACACCGGCTCGCCGATGCTGTCCACCACCGCCGCTACGTCCTCGAACTCGCGCTCGAGCGCATACTCGTCCGAATCGTCGCTCGCTCCAACACCCCGGCGGTCCATGGCGTACACCGTGAACCGCTGTCGCAAGGCGGGCAGCACCGTCACCCAGTCGCTGTGGTTCACCGTGGTGCCGTGCACCAAGACCAGCGCCGGTCCCTCGCCTGACCGCCAGACGGCCAGCCGTGTACCGTCGAGGGAGGTTACGTGGAGGAGCTGGTCGCTGTCTACAGGCGGAGCTCGCGGGGGCGGTACTGCAGCGCTTCGGCGACGTGTTCGGGGCGTATTTCGGGCTCCTCGACGAGGTCGGCTATAGTGCGGGCCAGCTTGAGGAGGCGATGGAAGGCTCGCGCCGAGAGGTGCATCTTGGCCATGGCCGAGCGCATGAGGTTCTCGCTGGCGAGATCGAGCCGGCAGAACTGGCGGACCTCCGCCGGGCCCATGTCGGCGTTGCAGACGATGCTCGAGCCGTCGAACCGGCCGGCTTGAACTACGCGGGCGCCCTCAACGCGAGCGCGGATTGCCGACGATGGCTCGGCCGGCGCCGTGCTGGCCAGCTTGTCGAACTCGATGCGCGGCACGTGGGTGTGGATGTCGATGCGGTCCAGCAG
>DAIUFO010000023.1:0-16654 GCA_036844545.1 Chloroflexota bacterium | reverse complement strand
TGGTATTTCAAGATGGCGGTGGAGGTGCAGGTGCACTCGCGGACCGGGTCCTCGAAGAAGCCGCAGGGGCAGGGGTTCATGGCGGCGATGAGCATAAAGTTGGCTGGCATGGTGATCGAGCCGGCGGCGCGGCTGATGGTGACCACGCCATCCTCCAATGGCTGGCGCAGAACCTCCAGGGCCTGGCTCTGGAACTCGGGCAGCTCGTCCAGGAACAGCACGCCGCGATGCGCCAGGCTGACCTCGCCCGGTTTCGGCCAGCGGCCGCCGCCGACCAGCGCCACGTAGCTGGTGGTGTGGTGCGGTGCCCGGAATGGCCGCTGCAGCACCAGCGGCGTCTCTGGCGGCAGCATGCCGGCCACGCTGTAGATCTTGGTGACTTCCAGAGCCTCGCTCAGCGACATCTTGGGCATGATCGAGGGCGCCGCGCGAGCGATCAGCGTCTTGCCCGCGCCGGGCGGACCCGTCATCAGCATGTTGTGCCCGCCGGCCACGGCGATCTCCAGCCCGCGCCGGACGTGCTCCTGGCCGCGGACTTCCGCCAGGTCCAGCGCCGGAGCTGGCTCCTGCTGCCCGTTGGCGTGGAAAGGCACCGGGTCGAGGTGGAGTAGGCCACGCAGATACAGCGCTAAGTCGGCCAGCGTCTGCACCGGGATGACGGTCACGCCCTCGACCAGCCCTGCCTCGGCGGAATCCACAGCCGGCACGAACACAGTCCGGATGCCCTTATCCTTGGCCAGCGTGACCATCGACAGGATGCCGGCGGTGTGGCGCAGGGCGCCATCGAGCGACAGCTCGCCCAGGAACAGCTGGCGGCCAGCCTCGAGGGGCAGCTGCTCCGACGCGGCCAGGATGCCAACGGCAATCGGCAGATCGTAGGCCGGGCCTTCTTTCTTGAGGTCGGCCGGGGCCAGGTTCGCGGTGATGCGCTTGTCCGGAAAGTACAAGCCCGAGTTGCGGATGGCGGCTCGGACCCGCTGGCGCGCCTCATTCACCGCCACGTTCGGCAGGCCCACGATGTCGAACTGCGGCAGGCCCTGCGAGATGTCGATCTCGACCTGCACCAGCGCCCCCTCCAGCCCGACCACCGCGCCGCTCAGGCACTTAGCAAGCATGCCGGCCTATTGTAGGGTGCGCGAAGGCCTAGCCGCTCTTGATCAGCTTTCGGAGGGCGTCATTTACCAAGGCGGCGGTAGGAAACACCTTGGCGACATCGGGTTCCAATAGCACGAGGGTGGAGCCTTCCTCGAAGTGATTCGAGTATTTGCCGCGGACGCCGCCTCGGAAATCGTACTCTGGACGCATCTCGTTCTTGTCCAGGTCATGAGTTGCCTTCTTCATACGCTAGCCGCTCCCGTCGATTCGCCAAGCGCGCGCTGATGATTCGAATGATGTCACTGTCATCGGAATGTACCACCATAAGTAGGCGCGCGTCCTGAGAGAAGCCCAATGTGATGTAGCGTTCATCGCCAGCTGAAGAGTGATCGGGATCGGCAATTGTGAGGGAGAGCGGATCACTGACCACTGCAGCTGCCTCTTCGAAGGCAACCCTGTGTTTTGCAACATTGGAACGAGACTTGGCTTCGTCCCATTTGAAGGTGAGTGGCGTGCTCGGCATGGCGGGAGTATGAAGGCGCCGTTGCTCAGCCGTTCATTAAACTCGGCCTGCGGCGTATCTTGTCCAATGTGGAGTACGCGATTCGAGAAGCAATCGCTGCGGATGCAGTCACCCTGCTGGGGCTCGTCGATGCGCTGGCCGACTACGAGCATCTGCCGCGGCCGGATGCGGAAGCGCGGCGGCGCCTCGTGGAGCATGGCTTCGGGCAGGGCGAGCGCCTGTTCCGGGCGCTGTTGGTCGAGTCTGGCGGGCGGGCGGTGGGCTATGCCATCTACTTCTTCACCTACTCGACGTTCTTGGCGCGGCCGACGTTGTATCTGGAGGACATCTTCGTGCTGCCGGAGGAGCGCCAGCACGGGTATGGGGCGGCGCTGATACGGCATTTGGCCCGGACAGCGCTGGACGCCGGCTGTGGGCGGCTGGAATGGCAGGTGCTGGACTGGAACGAGCTGGCGCTGGGCTTCTACCACAAGCTGGGAGCCAAACACATGCGAGAGTGGCTGCCCTATCGGCTGACGCGCGAGGACATGGCGCGGCTAGCGGACCAAGGGGGCGAAAGCGGCGCTAAGGCCGCAAAATAGACGCCATGAGACGAATCGACGTGCACACCCACTTCTTGTGCCTGGATTTCGTGAAACACCTGCAGGGCCGCTCTGCGCTGCCGAAGACGGTGTTGGAGGGCGGCGTCTACGTCATGCAGTGCGCCGCCGGCTTGCGGCTGCCGACCGTGCCCAACATCGTCGACATGGACGTCAAGCTCAAGGACTGCGACGCCATAGGCATCGAGCTGTCGGTGCTGAGCCATGGCATTCCGGGCCCGGACGTGCTCGGTGGCGATGAGGCCGACGATTGGGCCAGCCGCATCAACGACGACCTGGCCGGCATCATCGAGCGCTATCCCGGCCGCTTCCTGGGGTTTGGCAACGTTGGCTTCGGCACCGTTGAGCGGTCCATCGCCGAGGTCGATCGCTGCGTCAGGCAGCTCGGCTTCAAGGGCATCCAGCTATTCTCGAACGTCAACAATCGGGTGCTGGACTCGCCGGAATTCATGCCGGTCTACCGGCACATCGCGGAGCTGGGCGTGCCGCTGAACATGCATCCTGGCATTCCGCTCAACCAAGTGGGCGTGGACCGGTCCAGCCTTATGGTGACGCTGGCCTTCTTGTTCGACACCGCGCTGAATACGGTCCGGCTGATCGAGACCGGCTTATTCGATGAGACGCCGGACCTCAAGCTGATCGTGCCCCACATCGGCGGCGTGCTGCCTTACCTCAAGGGACGGCTGGCGTCGTACGGTCACCACACACTGCAGTTCCACGATATGCCGGAGCTCCGGAAGCCCCTGAGGGAGTATCTGCACGAGCTGTATATCGACACCGTCTGCTACCACCCTGAGGCGCTCGACTACTGCTACCGCCTGCTCGGCCCCGACCGCATCCTCTATGGCACTGACCACCCCTTCGGCGACTATACGGTCGCCGCCGATATGGTGGAGCGCATGGACTGGCCCGCCGCCGATCGCGAAAAGGTCTACGAGGGCAACGCTAGGGCCTTGCTGGGCTTGTAACCCGCAGCTTCTGCAGCAGCCCGGCGGCGCGCTCCAGGGTTCCCATCTTCTTGGGAAAGGCGAAGCGGATCTTGGTGCGGCCGAGCGCAGGATCGTGGTAGAAGCTGCTGCCGGGCACCGTGGCTACGCCGACATCGCGCACAAGGTAAGTAGCGAAGTCCAGATCGCTCGCGTAACCGAAGCCACTGATGTCCGTCATCACGTAGTAGGCCCCCATGGGGCTGGTAGATGCGGAAGCCCAATTCGCCCAGGACCGGCAGTAGGAAATCGCGGCGCTGCCGGTAGTCCGCCAGCAGTTGCCCGTAGTACGACGCCGGTAGCCGCAGCGCGGCCGCGGCAGCCATCTGCAGCGGCGCAGCAGCCCCGACCGTCATGAAGTCGTGTACCTTGCGGATGGCGTCCGTGAGGAGCGGCGAGGCGATGGCGAAGCCGAGGCGCCAGCCGGTGACGCTGAAGGTCTTGGACAGGCCGCTGATGCTCACCGTCCGCTCGGCCATGCCCGGCAGCGTGGCGATGCTGATGTGCTCGCCCTCGTACACCAGGTGCTCGTAAATCTCGTCGGCGAAGGCGACCACGTCGTGCTCCACGCAAAGCTGGGCGATCAGCTCCATTTCGGCTCGGTTGTAGACCTTGCCGGTGGGGTTGTGCGGCGTGTTGATGATGATGCCGCGGGTGCGGCTGTCGAAGGCGGCCTTCAGCTCGTCGAAGTCGATCGACCAGTCCGGCTCGTGCAGCGTCACGAAGCGCGGCGTCGCTCCGGAGAGGATGCAGTCGGGGCCGTAGTTCTCGTAGAAGGGCGAGAAGCACACGACCTCGTCGCCGGGATCGATGATGGCCATGATCGAGGCCAGCATGGTCTCGGTCGCGCCGCAGCAAACGGTGATCTCGCGCTCGGGATCGATCTCCCTACCCCAGGCGGCGCCGTACTTGCCGGCGATGGCCTGGCGCAGCGGCGGCTGGCCCCAGGTGATGGCGTACTGGTTGTGGTCGTCCCGGATAGCCTGGACCGCCGCCTCTTTGATCTCCGCCGGAGCGGCGAAATCCGGGAAGCCCTGCGCCAGGTTGACGCCACGGTCGCCGTGGTATTGGAGGATCTGCCGCGTCATGTCGCGGATCACCGACTCGGTGAACAAGCTGGCCTTGCGGGAGATGCGCGGCATAGCCCATTTTGTCATTCCGAGCCAAGGCGACGAATTCGCGACCGGGCAATCGGATTCTTCGCTGCGCTCTGAATGACAAAGTGAGGCGTTACAGCATGGACCTGAGCGCCGTTTCGAGGTCGGTGAAGGCGAACGAATAGCCGCTGTCCAGGAGGCGGCCGGCGCGGACGTCCTGGTCCGCCAGGAGCAGCTCGGTGGCCATCTCGCCGAGGACGAGGCGGGCGGCGAAGGATGGCAGGGGCATGAAGGCCGGGCGGCGCAGGACGCGGCCCAGGATGGCGGCGAAGTCTCGCTCCGGCAGCGGGTTGGGGGCGACCACGTTGACCGGGCCAGCCAGGCTGTCGGTGACGAGCAGGTGCACGAGAGCGGCGGCAACGTCTTCCAGGGCGATCCAGCTCCACATCTGGCGGCCGCTGCCGATGGGCCCGCCCAGGCCCAGCTTGAAAACGGTGAGCAGCGGCTTCAGCGCACCGCCGTCGGGGCTGAGGACGATGCCGAAGCGGGGATGGACGACGCGAACGCCGGCGGCGCGTGCTGGCTCGGCGGCTGCCTCCCAGCGGCGGTCGACCTGGGCCAGGAAGCCATCGCCGTACGAGCTGTTCTCGTCCAGCACCTCGCCGGGCCGATCGCCGTAGCAGCCAATGGCGGAGGCGACTATCAGACTGCCAGGCGGGCGCTTCAGCGTAGCCAGTGCCTGAGCCAGCCGGGTCGTGGTCCGTACGCGCGTTTCCAGGATCGCGGCTTTCTTGGCCGCGGTCCAGCGGCCGCTGGCGATGGACTCGCCGGCCAAATGGACCACCGCGTCGAAGGGTTCGAGCTGCGCCGCTTCGAAGTGCCAGCCGAGTTCGCCGGCTCTGGGCGACCGGCTCAGGGCTGTGACGGAATGGCCGCTCGACTGAAGTCTGGCGGTGAGCGCTCCGCCAATGAGCCCGCGGGCGCCGCTGATGAGGACGTTCATGCTGTGCCTCCCAGGCACTAGCCTACGGCAGCTCCGCTACCACGCGGGTCTGGGCCCCGTCGCCGTCCTTGTATTTGATGGGAAACGCGAACACCCGGGCCCGGCGACCGGCAATGGCCTCCAGGTTGGTCAGGTTCTCGATGATCGGGATGTCGTTGCCAAGCAGGGTGTGATGGATCGGCCGGGCGTAGTCCGGCGGACGGTCCACGATGGGCATCTCCACGTTCACGCAGTCGATGCCCAGCATCTTGACCCGCTTGTCGACCAGGAAGTTGGCCACCTCCACCGACAGGTAAGGGTGGCGGTCGTAGGCCGGCGTGCCGAATTTAGCCGCCCAGCCGGTGTGCAGGAACACGATGTCGCCGGCCTGGATGTCGGCCTTGGCGAGGTCGTCCAACGGGATAGCCTCGCCGGCGCCGCGCTGCACCGATACCGTCACCACCGGCCCGGTGAACGTCTCCAGCGGCATCTGATCGATGCTCTTGGCGCCGGGAATGAAGTGGCACGGCGCGTCCATGTGCGTGCCGATATGGCTGGCCATGGTGATCAGGGTGATGTTGGAGGTATCGCCCTTGGCGATCTCCTGGATTGGCCGCATCTCCACGTCAGGCGCCTGCGGGATCTTGGAGATGCCGGGGTAGATCGGCCAGGAGAGATCGACGAGCGTCATGCCGGCGATAGTACCTAAGTGACGTTCAGGGCTGGCGCAGAATAGCGTGTGTTCCGATGCGGCGCCAGATGATGTGCGGCTCTGTTCCAACAATCGAGGCTCCGTATCTGAAGGTGGCCCTACCGTCGTCCGCCCAGGTCATCTCGAAGATACCCTCGCGGCCGCGTACGCCCTTTACGCGCAGGCCTTTGCGAAAGCCTCGGCCGTGGCGTAGATCTTCGACCAACTTCAGCACGGCCGCGAGAAACGCGGCCTGCTGCGCGGCGGGCAGAGCCTTGAACTCGGCCCCGAAGCGCGTCAGCCACGAGTAGGTTGGCAACCGTCAGTTGGGGGGCTCGCGCTTGGCCAGCGCACGGAGCGCAGCTAGGAACTCCGCGTCGGAATAGAAGGTCTCCATCCGCCCCGCCGCCTCGTCGGCGTCGGCTTCGCGCTCTCCCGCCTGCCACTCCGGTGTCCAGAACCATGCTTGGGTCGCATCGATAACCTTCTGGGGGCGCAGCAGGATGCCATCGGCGATGAGCTCGGCCTCGAGGAGGTCGCCCTCCTCCAGGTGCGCGGCACGGCGGATATCTTCCGGCAACGTGAGCTGGCCTCTGGCCCTTAACGTCGTTCGCGCCATTGACAAATCATACAGTCGGAAAGTCAGACTCTCCAACCAGCCGGCCCCAGGTAATGTAATCACCGCCGTGCGGCGCCGGCTAATAAAGCTTGGTGATGCCCACGCCGGTGTAGAAGTAGCGCAGGATCTGGTCGTAGCTCCAGCCCGCGGCTGCGCGCTTGATGGTGCTGCGCAGGGGCATGCCCACGCCGTGGCCCAGCATCGCCTCGCCGTTGCTGTCGGGATCGGGCACACTGACCAGCCAGGGGTGGTCAGTGCCGTGCCAGACCTCGGCCCAGCTGCGAGTGTGCCCGTCGGAATGCGAGTAGTAGGGCGTCACGGCTACCGCGCCGTTGTAGGTCACCACCTGGCCGGCCGTGGCTTGCTCGCCCTGCGTCAGCAGCGGGCCGATCGTCTCGCGATGATAGCCGGCGTAGATCTGGTTAGCGCCGGTGTAGGGTTGGACCGCGTCCGTAGACGATCCCAGGTCGAACGGCTCACCCCAGGCGGCGTCACCCCGGTGGCGCTGTTGGGTCGAGAGCGCGTACGTCCGGTAGGCCACCGCCAACGCCTTGTAGGCCTCCGGCGCCAGGCCCTCCGGCTCCTCACCGATGCCTTTCACGTAATCCTCGAGGGGCAGCTCGTCAATCAGCCACAGCTTGTTCGACTTGGTGGAGAAGCTGGCCTCCAGCACGCCCCGGAAGTCGCGCGCATAGGACGGCAGGTCGGGGTCGCTCAGGATGGTCCCGCCGCTGGGCATGAACCGGATCGCCACCGACGAGCCGGTGGTCTGGCCCGCGGCGTTCAGCGTGTAGCCGCTTGGTCCGTTGGCGGTGACGCTGGCCGTCTGGCCGGGCTGGACAGTGGCCAGTTGGCGGCCGGAGGTGTCAACAGCCGTGAACGGGCCACTGCCGGTGACGCTCAGACTGCTGCCGCCAAACACGGCCACCCGAATGATGGGCGCGGGTTGCGGCGGCGAGGCTGCGACGACCGGCCGCGGCGCCGGTGGGGTCATCTGGCTGGGGTCGGCCGCGGGCGGCGCGCTGGATGGACCGGGAGCCGAAGCGGCTGCCCCACGCTGGGCCAGGTATTCGTCGCCCAGGAGGCCCAGCAGCACGTCGGAGCCGTGCAGCTCGAAGCGCGCGCGCTGGAAGTATTGGACGGTGAAGCCCGCCCGCTGGAAGGCCTCAGAGGTCGGGTAGCCGAAGATGTCCAACCCGCCGCGGGCGTCGAAGTACTTGAGGAACGCGCCGCCCAGGTTGTGGGATGTCTCCTTGTAGAAGCGGGCGCCTGAGGCAGGGCCGGTCTTATCGAAGGTCTGGTTCGCGGTGAGGTCGCCCAATAGGCCCAGCTCGACTTCGTATTGCGTGCCGGCGAGCTCGGGATGGTACTCGAAACGCGCCCGTTGGAAGTACTGCACTGTCCAGCCGTTCTCCCGGATTTCCTCCGTGGTGGGGAAGCCGAAGATGTCTAGGCCGCCGCGCGTGTCGAAGTAATGCTTGAAGCCAAAGCTCACCGAATGGTTGGTTTGGGGGAAAAACGCGGTATCAGGGCTCGCTGCCGCATGGGCTCCCACGGGCAACAGGGAGACGGCCAGCGCGACACTAACTAAGGTCTTGCGCACTGCGAATGTATAAACGGCGGGACGCGGGATCGCGTCACGGCTTGGCCCAAATAGGGCTCTTTTTCCGCGCTCACCCACCCCTCCCTATAATAGGCCGACGAGATGGCAGGGATTATTGCCGTCGCCAACCAAAAGGGCGGCGTTGGCAAGACGGCCACCACGGCCAACCTCGGAACTGCCCTTTCGCGCCTGGGCCACCGCATCCTGGTGGTCGACATGGACCCGCAAGGCAACCTCAGCGCCAGCTTCGGCGTCCAGGACCGCATCACTCACACCATCGCCGACTCGCTGCTGGACCGGGAGATCGACCTGCCGGTGGTGCCCGTGCGCAATGGCCTCGAAGGTGGTCTGGACCTGGTGCCGGCCAACGCTACGCTGGCGGCCGCGGAGGCGTCGCTGTCCAACAAGCTTGGCCGCGAGTTCCGGCTGCGGGACCTGCTGGCGACCACTGGCGATCGTTACAAGCTGGTCCTCATCGATACCCCACCGTCGCTCGGCCTGCTGACCGTCAACTCGCTGGTAGCCGCGTCGCGCGTCATCGTACCGACGGAAGCGCGTTTCTTTTCATTGCAAGGCTTGCAAGGATTGGAAGAAACGATCTCGGAGGTCCAGTACCTCAATCCCACGCTCAAGATCCTGGGCATCCTGCTGAGCAAGCTGGACCGCCGGCTGCGCGAGGAGCAGACCGTCGCCAACTACCTGCGCGAGCGTTGGGGCGAGCTGATGTTCAGGACCGAGATCGGCACCAACAGCAAGATCCTGGAGGCCGCCTCCTCGGGCTTGGCCGTCCTCGACGTGCAAGGCGGCGCTAAGGCCGCGGAACAGTACATGGAGCTGGCCAGGGAAGTGCTCGAGCGTGGCTGAGCGCCGCTTCGGCTTCACGCCTGACCGGCTCAACTCGCTCGGCCGCCAGCCGTCAGGCATCGTGAACCGCATGCTGGAGCGGGACGAAACGCCCGAAGCCAAGGGCTTCACCGAGATCAAGGTCATCGGCGTGGGCGGCGGCGGCAGCAACACCGTGAACCGCATGGTCGAGGCCAACGTCCGCGGCATCGACTTCATCGCCATCAACAGCGACTCCCAGGCGTTGAACCACTCGCTGTCCGAGCACCGGCTGCAGATCGGCCGGCGGCTTACCAAAGGCCTGGGCAGCGGCGGCCAGCCCGAGGTCGGCGAGCGCGCCGCCATGGAGAGCGCGACCGAGATCGAACGCGAGCTGGAAGGCGCCCACATGGTGTTCGTCACCGCCGGCATGGGCGGCGGCACCGGCACCGGCGCGGCGCCGATCGTAGCCGAGATCGCCCGCCGCCAGGGCTCGCTGACCGTCGGAGTCGTTACCAAGCCCTTCCCCTTCGAGGGTGGCCGCCGGGCCCAGTATGCCGAGGACGGCATCAAGCGCATGAAAGACGCCGTGGACGCGCTGATCGTGGTGCCCAACGAGCGCCTGCTGGCTCTGGCCGGCCGCGGCACGACCATGGTCGAAGCCTTCCGCCTGGCCGACGACGTGCTGCACCAGGGCATCCGCGGCATCGCCGACCTGGTGCTCATCCCCGGCGTGATCAACCTCGACTTCGCCGACGTGTACGCGGTCATGCACGACGCCGGCTCGGCACTCATGGCCCTGGGCGAGGCCGCCGGCCCCAGCCGCGCCAGGATCGCCGCCCAAGCGGCCATCAACAGCGGGCTGCTGGAGACGTCGATCGCGGGCGCCAGGGGGGTGCTGCTGAACATCAGCGGCGGCAACGACCTGGCCTTGGCCGAGGTCCACGAGGCCGCGCAAATCGTGGCCGACGTGGTGGACCCGGAGGCCAACATCATCTTCGGCGCGGTGCTTCATCCCAAGCTGGAGGGCCTGTTCAAGATCACGCTCATCGCCACCGGCTTCGACCGTGGCTACAGCCCCCGAGCTCGCAAGGACCACCGGTCCATGCAAGCTCCGGCGGAGCTTGCGCCGCCGGCTCCCTACCGCCCGTCGTACCTCGACCGCCCGCGCCCCGAAGCCGGCGACCTGGACGCGCCGGCCTACCTCCGCCGCCGCGATCCCTAGCTCTTCTTCGACGCGTTCTCCACGAACGAGCTGTCGATGTACCTGGCCATGTCGAACCCCTTCAGCTTGTCGTTCTGGGTAGCCAGGATGCCGATGGCGTCGCTGAACTGCTCGGGATTGGCCACGGGCGTGGCTGGAATGACCTTGCCCACGAAGTAGTCGTAAATCACGGTCGCCACCTTGTCGTCGTCCAGTTTCAGGTACTGCTTGATGAGGGCCAGGGACCCGGGCTTGTCCTGCTTCTCGGCGGCAATGGCCGTAATGAGCGAGTTAATGAACGCCTGGATGGTGCCGTTGTTGGCGCCCACGTAGGCTCGTGAGGCGGCGATGACGCCCTGGGCATTCTGCAGGCCGAGCGTCGAGAAGTCGAGCAGCGGGTGGAAGCCCTGCGCCTCCAGTGTGAGAGCGTCTTGGGGCTGGGCGACGGTGCAGCAGATTTTGCCGGCCTGGACAGCGGCCATTCGGGCGCTCTCGGTGTTGACCTCGAGGATCTGAACATCCTTGCCGGGAACGAGGTTCAGCTTCCGGAGGGCCACGCGGGCGGCAACGTCAGTCGCGTCGCCGAAGGCTCGGACGGCTATGCCCTGGCCTCGGAGGTCGTCCGGCGTCTTGATGCTGGCCGGCGCCTCCAGCACGTAGGGGTAGACCGGGTCGAGCGTGGCCAGCGCCAGGATGTCCGACCCCGCGGCGTCCGCGCTGGCAATCACCGAGCCGGTGATGTCGGCCAATTGCGTTTGGTTGGACTGCAGCGCCGCCAGGGCGGGTGGCCCGCCGCCCAGCGGCCGCGGGTCCACATCGAGCCCATTCTTCTGGAAGATGCCCTTCTCCCTGGCGTACCACAGCGGCAGATGAGCGCCACCGTCGGGGTACGAGACGGCCAGCTTGGTGAGCGCGGTAGGCGCTGGCGCCGATTCGCCGCAGGCGGCAAGCAGGAGGAAGGTGAATAGGAGAAGTGCGAGCTTTCCTCTCATGGCGGGCCGCTAAATGTTCCGCCCAGGCGGGTCGAGCTTGCTGTCCACGCCGATCTCGCGTAGGACGCTATCGACAAACTGCGTATCGGTCCACTGGCTCACCGGAATCGTCGGCACGCCCTTGAAATCGTCTGTTTGGTAGAGGAAGTCCGAAGTCTTTTGGTACTGGGCCAGATTGAACAGCCCGTTGGCCGCCCAGGCTGTCTTGAACCGCGGCCACAACTCGACCAGGTCGTCGCGCTTGACGTCCGGGCGGCGCTTGAGCATGGCGTCGGCCCAGGCGTTCTGATCCTCCGAAAACGTCCGGCTGGCCTTGAGCACGGCCGCCGTGAAGCGCCGCAGCTGCTCGGGCTTGTCCCTGATTGCCTTGGCGCTGGCGGCGTTGACTTTGAGCTTGATCGGCGCCGCGTCGTAGTAGTCGTCGGCGCTGACCAGCATCCTCACGCCCTTCTCATGCTGGATGGACACCCAGGTGCCCAAGGACATCGTGGTGGCGTCGATGCGACCCGCGACCAGCGCTTGAGCCCGCGCATCAGGCGCGCCAATGCCGGCAAACGTCAGATCGCTGGGCTTGACGTTCTTGGCATTAAGCACCAGGCGGCTCATCGTGTCGTCGAGGCTGCCGACCTTGGCCACGCCAAACGACTTGCCCTTGAGATCGGCAACCGAGCTGAGGCTGTCTTTCGACGCGATCAGAAAGTATTGGCGCGCGTCCGACGAGTTGACAGCGCGCATGTCGACTGACTTTTGGGCCGCCAGCTTGAGTAACTGGTCGGTGCCGATGTTGCCGACGTCCAGGTCGCCGGAAATCATGGCGGCAATGACTGTCGGCGTGCCGTCGAGCTCCTGCAGCGTGACGTCCAGGCCCTCACGCTCGTAGAAGCCCAGGTCCTTGGCCAGCCACAGGACCGAATTCGGCAGCGCCGGCGCCGGCTTGGACGCGAGGCCAAGGTTCAGCTTGAGCACCTGCCTTGGCGCCGCTGATTGGCCGCTCCCGCTGGCCGGCACGGGCGCTCCCGGCTGGCCGCTCGCATTGGACGCTCCGGGTGGGGCGACGGCGCCACCGCAGCCAGCCAGAAGCAGACCTATGGCAGCCCCCATCGCCAGCAGGGACTTGGGGGCGCAGCCCCGACGAACACGGGTGGGCAGGTGCGACCAAATGCTCATATAATGGGCCCGATTGTCAGACAAACAGTCCGTGACTGTCAACCCGCTCAGGCGAATTACCCTGGCAGACTCGCTGCTGACGGAGTTGCGCGGCCAGATTCTGTCCGGCCGTCTGCGGCCGGGCGAACAGGTGCCGCCCGAGCTGCAGCTCAGCGAGGCCTTCGGCGTCGGCCGCACCACAGTGCGGGAAGCGCTGCGTGGCCTTATCGCGGGGGGCTTCGTGGAGCGCCAAGGCACGCGGCTGATGGTCAGCGATCCGACATCCCTGGGCCAAGCTGAGCTGGACTACGCGGCCCTGGCGGCGCGAGTCTCGGTCCGCGATCTGTACGAGACTCGCAAGCTGATCGAGGTCCGGACTGCCAAGCTTGCGGCCGAACACTCGACCAGCCGCAGCCTGCGCGAGCTGGAGCGGTTGCTGACGCGAACGGAGGCTCCGCACGACGAGACCTTCCAGGGCGCCGACGCCGACTTCCATGACGCCATCACGCAGCTATGCGGCAACCAGGTGCTGATGGCCGTCTACGACAACAGCCGCAACCTGTTCTTCCGTCTGCCAACCTACTGGCGCCTGTTTGGCCACGGCCACCACCACGCCGATTGGCGCGGCTTCAGCGAGCACCGCGCCATCTTCGAGGCCATCGAGGTACGCGACAGCGAAGCGGCGGGCGACGCCATGTTTGACCACCTCGACCGCATCGAGCTGGACTGGATCGCCCGCCTCGAACCAGACATTTCACCCTCTAGGACGACCGCATGAGACAAGGCCTTCGAGTGATCGACATGGACACCCACGTGACACCGTCAAGCGAAGTGCTGCTGCGCTATGCCGACAGCCGCCTCAGGACGCGCCAGGATGAGTTGACGCCATACATCCGGATGGTGAAGACGCTGCCCGGACGCGGCCATCCCGAGACCGACTACCCCATCCTGCGCGTGAAGCCGATCCCCTACGAGCGCGTGGCTGGCCAGAAGGAAGGCGCCACAGTGGAAACGACCGGCGCCGGCTCCAAGGGCGCCCTGGAAGGCCGCGTGGACAACATCGCCGGCAAGGGCGTAAGCATCGGCATCCAGCACGACAACTCCGCCGGGCGGTTGAAGGACATGGACGTCGAGGGTGTCGACATCGATTTCATCATCCCCGGCACGTGGGCCACCGGCAGCTCAGCGCTGGACGTGAGCCTGTGCCAGCTGTTGTACGAGGCGTACCACCGCTACATGGCGGATTACTGCTCGGCCAACTCGCGCCGACTCAAGGGCCTGATCCTGGCCCAGGGCGCCGATCCTGAGTGGTCGGCGCGGACCATCCGCGGCCTGGCTAAGGACGATTGGCCGGCGGCGGTATGGGCGGTGCTGCCCGAGGGCATGCCGATCGACGATCCCGACCTGGCTCCGATGTTCGAGGCGATGGACGAGGCCGGCTTCCCGCTGATCCATCACAGCTTCTTCTACGAGCCGCCCTACTTCCCCGGCTACCGCGACATCTGGGGCAACAGCGTTGTCGCTCGGACGGCGGCGCACATGTGGGGCGCCGAACGGATGCTGGCCTACGTGCTCATCAGCGGCATGCTGGACCGCTACCCGACGCTGCGGGTAGCCACGGTCGAGACCGGCCATGGCTGGCTGCCGCACTGGATCATCCGTCTCACCGCGCAGAGCCATTTCGTGAAGGGCGCCATGCCCGAGGGCGTCAAGCACACCCCAATGGAATACGTGCAGATGGGCCGCGTGTTCTGCGGCATCGAGAACCACGAAGGCGTGGCGATGACCAAGTCCGTGATCGACCTGCTCGGTGACGGGGTGCTGCTGTACCAGTCGGACTTCCCGCACCCGGAGAGCCTCTTCCCCGACTCGACGGACACGGTCATCGGCTGGCAGTCGGTCATTGGGGAGACCGCGACCCGCAAGCTGATGGCCGAGAACGCGATGCGCTTCCTGCGGCTCACGTCCTCCCCCTGGGATTCGGGTAGTGAGTAGCTGGAGATTAGTAGCCAGAGTCCCCTCGCCCGCGGCAGCGGGAGAGGGCTAGGGTGAGGGAACCCCTGGACTTCGAGCAGGCCTGGCCCTACATCGAGAAGGCGCGCGCCATCGCCGGCGAGCGGGGGCTGGTGATCACGGTGGCCGTGCACGATACGGCCGGGCACCCGGTGGCGCTGGCACGAGGCAAGAACTGGCACGGGCCGTACATGGCCATGGGCAAGGCGCGGCTGGCGGCGGCCTTTCGCAAGCCCACGGTGCAGCTCGTGGAGCAGTGGAAGGACCGGCCGATGTTCGCGGACAGCTTGAACACGATCATTCCCGGCGGCGTGACCGTCAACCCCGGCGGCTATCCGATCTTCGAAGACGGCGAGTTCGTGGGCGCGATCGGCATCGGCGGCGGGTCGCCCAAACAGGACGACGAGATTGCCCGCCTCGCATCGGGCTGGAAGGAGCAAGCATGACCGAACGACAGATCATCAAGACCGACGGCGCGCCTACGCCAACGGGGCCGTTCAACCAGGCTATCCGCGTGGGCAACCTGGTGTACACCTCCGGCCAGGCCGGCCGCAACCGCGACACCGGCCAGATGGGCGTCGATGCCGACGCCGCGGCTGGACTCCATGATCCCCTTGAAGGAGGCGCTGCCGCTGACGTAGCTGTCGACTTGGTTGCCACCTGGGCCGGTGGCCACCGGCGTGGGCGCCAAGGCAGCCGGCGTTTCACCCGGCTCGTCGAAGCCGCGCGTCAGATCGGCGCTCAAGTCGAACTCGTCCGGGTCGCTACCGCTCGCGTCTGAGTCAGCCATGGTGTTACTCCTTGTGCTTCAACACTGCCGGCAACTGGCCGACGTGCTCCAGGATGAGCTCTGGGCCCGTTTCATCCAAAGACGCTCGATCGCTTGCCCCACTCAGAACACCGATGGACCGGACGCCGGCGGATTTCGCCGCGATTATATCAATGGGCGAATCGCCAACGTACACAGATCGGTCGGATTGGCTGCCGAGCCGGCGCAAACACTCGATCAGCACGTCCGGCGCCGGTTTGCGAGCCTTGACCTCGGCGACAGTGACGATGGCGCCGAAGCAGTGTGCCACCTCGTGCCGCTCGAGCACGTGCTGAATCCAATCACCACGCGCCGCCGTGGCCAGCCCCAACGCCAAGCCGCGGCTGCGCAGCTCGTGCAGGGTGGGTGCAACTTCCGGCAGCAGGCTGATAGCGGTGAGCGAGCGCTCCTCCCAGATGTCGCGAAACAGTGTGCGGCAACGCTCCGTGGTGGCCTCTCGATCGAGCCTGCCAGCGGGGATGAGAACCTCGAGAATGTTGCGGCCGTGGCGCATCAGGGCCATCAGCTCCGGCTTCTCGATGGTGGGCAGGCCCATCTGGCCGAAGGCCTCCAAGAAGACCGTATAGTAACAGTCCATGGAGTCGACCAGGGTGCCGTCGAGGTCGAACATGACCGTATCGACGGAGGCAAAAGTGCCGTCACCCAGCCTCTCCCAGTCCTGCGCGGACGGCGAAGGCGGCGGGAGAGGCACTTCAGACGCCAACCGGAACAGGCTGCGCCCAGCCCAGCGCCGTCTCGACCGACTCGATGGTGGCAGCGGTCTCCAACACGCCCGCGGCGCGGGCGATGGCCGTATCAGGGTCTTTGAGGCCAGAACCTGTGAGCACGCACACGATCTGCGCGCCTGATTCCAAGCGGCCGGCGCGGACCATCTTGATCACGCCGGCAACCGAGGCGGCGGAGGCCGGCTCGCAGAAAATGCCCTCGAGGCGGGAGACCAGCTTGTAGGCGTCGACGATCTCGTCGTCCGTCACCGACTCAATGACGCCGCCCGATTCGTCCCGTGCGGCCACAGCCTTGTCCCAGGAGGCGGGGTTGCCGATCCTGATGGCAGTGGCCAGCGTCTCCGGGTGATCGATCACGCGGTTCTCGACGATCGGCGCCGAGCCGGCCGCCTCGAAGCCGAGCATCTTGGGCAGGCCGTTCACCTTGCCGCGCTCGCGATACTGCTTGAATCCGGCCCAATAAGCGGAGATGTTGCCGGCGTTGCCGACGGGGATGGCCAGGTAATCCGGCGCGCGGCGGAGCGCATCGCACACCTCAAAGGCCGCGGTCTTCTGGCCTTCCAAACGCATGGGGTTGACGGAATTGACCAGGGTTACGTTGTGGCGCTCGGTGATCTCGCGGATGAGCCGCAGGGCGTCATCGAAATTGCCATCGGCTGCCACGACCTTGGCGCCGTAGTGCAGCGACTGGGCCAGCTTGCCGATGGCGATGTTGCCGCGCGGGATGA